>JAOUOM010000264.1 GCA_029880385.1 Cyclobacteriaceae bacterium
ATTGAAAGCCGTTAAACAATACAAGTCCTGAACTGCCGCCAAACCCTGCGGCATTGATCTGCTGGGTAATAAACTGGTTGGTTGTAGGATCAATGGATCGTCCAAAGTTGGCCCCTGCATTACCAGACAAATTGGCTGATGGCAATTGGGCTGCCCGTGACTGGGTCAGGTTTATTTTGGCGGTTTCCAGGTTGAGCTCTCCTCTACGCACCGTCAGGTTATTTTCTATCGCAATATCGATACACTCCTGAAGGTTTAGTACGCGGGGCATGTCTTGTCCCCATGCGCCAAAAAACGAGGTAAGGCCAACAAGTGAAAAAAGTAATAATCGAATCATTTTGGTGTTTTTCATTAATTGTCAATGTCGGGGATATAAAGGGCCCGGTGAACCCAATTTAATTGCCGAACGTATTCCAGCGTAATGGGTTTCAATCCGGAATCCATTTCAAATACCAGGCAGGCCAATTCATGCTTCCCCTTTCGCGATACCGTCAGGGTGGCAATATTGCAGTCGTCATGCGAAATCACATCCGATATAAAGGCAATACTTCCCGGTACATCCTGCGCTTCGATGATCAAAGTATGCAGACTAGCCGAAAAATTGCACTCAAACCCATTCACATCTTTGATCCGAATGACCCCTCCGCCCAGGCTCTCGCCCAATAGTGAAGCCTTTTTTCCTTCAATTTCCGTTTCTACTTTTACCGAATTGGGATGAAAGGTCGACGCATTGCCAATGGATTTGAACTGGCTGACCATCCCTGCCTGTGATGCCAGACCCAGGGCCTGGCGGATACGCGGATCATCTGTTTTGAAATCCATCAGGCCTGCCAGTATGGCCCGGTCACTTCCATGCCCTTCATACGTACGGGCAAATGAATTGTAAAATGTAATGGCTGACTTTGACGGACACTGACCAAACAATCGCCTGGCTACCCGCCCGATCCGTACGACACCTGCCGTATGTGAACTGGAAGGGCCGATCATCACCGGCCCGATCATATCAAAAACACTACTTTTTTCTGCCATGGGTTTCCTTTCTTAACGGAAAGGCAATAAAATCGATACATTTTTTTTCTAAACGGCCACTGTCGCTTTTATGTGTGGGTGTGGATCGTAATTTTCCAACGTAAAGTCCTCGTATGTAAAGTCAAAAATGGACTGGACCGATGGATTGAGTTTCATGGTGGGTAATGGACGTACATCCCGTGACAATTGCAGTTTTGTTTGCTCCATGTGGTTGAGGTAGAGATGGGCATCCCCCAGTGTATGTACAAACTCCCCCGGTTGCAATCCGGTGACCTGTGCCATCATCAGCGTGAGCAGCGCATACGACGCAATATTAAAAGGTACGCCCAAAAACACATCCGCACTCCGCTGGTAGAGCTGACAGGATAGCTTTTGATCTGCCACATAAAACTGAAAAAATGCATGACACGGAGGCAGTGCCATGTTCGGGATTTCGCCCACATTCCAGGCACTCACTATCAATCGACGCGAATCCGGCGTTCGTTTTATCTGATCGATAACCTGACTGATCTGATCAACAACCTGCCCGTCGCCCGCCGGCCAGCTCCGCCACTGCACCCCATAAACCGGCCCCAGGTTTCCTTCATCATCTGCCCATTCATTCCAGATACTCACACCATTTTCCTGCAGATACCGGATATTCTGGTCGCCTTTCAAAAACCACAACAATTCATGAATAACCGATCGGGTATGTATTTTTTTGGTTGTCAGCAGCGGAAATCCTTCCGACAGATCAAATCGCATCTGATAGCCAAAAACACTTTTGGTTCCTGTGCCTGTACGGTCTGTTTTTACTACACCTTTGTCGAGGATATGCTGCATCAGGTCGAGGTATTGTCTCATGGAATAAAATATGATAGAGTATTGGGAATCAAATAATTATCGAATATGGTTTGGGGAGGTTAACCATTGGCATTTTACACATTGTGATCAAATGCTTCCAATGCTGCTAAATTAACCATAACTGCCTAGTGAGGACACATCTCATTCAAAAATGCCAAAATTTCTTTGTTGTCGCCGGCTATCATGCGTTATTTGTTTTCAAAACATCATGAAAATTGGCGATCAAATCCCCGACCTTACACTACCCGATCAAAACGGCCAGCCCATACGATTGCATGATTTTATCGGCAAAAATCCCCTTGTCATATTTTTTTACCCAAAAGACAACACTCCCGGATGCACACGTGAGGCCTGTAGCTTCCGCGACAGCTATCATCAATTTCAGGCAGCCGGTGCTCATGTGATCGGCATTAGTACAGACAGTGTAGATTCGCACCGTCAGTTTGCTGATTCGCATCAACTCACCTACCTTCTGCTTTCCGATACAGCCCAATTGGCCCAACAGGCATTTCATGTCCCCCGCAACCTTTTTGGCCTCCTTCCCGGCAGGGTTACCTATGTGACGGATATCCATGGCATTGTTCTTCATATCTACGATTCTGCCCTTCAGCCACGTCATCATGTCCGCGAGGCATTGAGGGTGCTGCAATCCCCTGCCTGAGTGGCACTTTTCCTCATCATCTTCATACGGAGCGGCTGGTGCTGGCCCGCAGGTCACTGTACGCCCGTGCTCCCCGCAGGGCCCGCGTGCTGCCTTCGCCCGGGGCTAAATAGTCAGTTTTTATGCCCTAGCTTTCAGATACTTATACAGGATTATAACACCTATCAAAGTCCTTGTTAATATTTTTTGTTACTTTTAGTTTTTACTCGGACTAGTAAAAACGGTTGTTTTTATTTTTAACTATTCAGTTTCTTGTCGTATGAGGATTTTTAGCCTGTTTGTTTGCTTCCTGGTCATCACTTTAGCGGGTTGCAAAGCCTTCCGTCAAAAAAAAAAGGCACCTGAGGTTACGGTACAGGAAGCTGCCTGGTACAATTGGATCGGTGGCCAGCCCGGTGTTGGAGGAACCCATTATACCATTAAGGTGTCGGCAAATTCACCGGAAAACCTGGTTATTGACTCACTGGTTATTGATAAAAAAAGAATAGGGATTGAAAAAATTTCGATTGAAGAAAACCTGCTGATTATTCAGGCGACGGAAAATCGTTCTGCTCCCCGTAACGAAAACCCCAAGCTAAGTCCGCTTCGACCATTTTTACGTACCGAAACGCCCGAAAATGCCCGGCTCTTTTATTCCTATAAAAACAAAAAACACTCAATTGAATTGCTCCATTTTTTACAGGAACAAACCGTCAATTATCAATAACGACCTGCCAGGATATGATCAAGGGTTTTACTTTAAAATTTTAGTATTATGAGAAATTTTCCAAAATCACTTCTCACGATTTTATCCGGTATTATTAGCATTGGTATTATATACCACACGCCCCTCTTTCAGAAAGATGAAAGACAGGAATACAGTGAATATATACGTGAACACGCCTTTTTTCCATCAAATAAACACATAGAAACAGATAAGGCCATTCCTCAAAGTGACCGCCCGGACCTCTCCTGGCAGCAAAACTACCTCCTAACCATGGATCCTGTACTCATGCGGCCTGCTCCCGAACGTCTTGAGGCTGCACGCCTATTGGTCAAACGTAAATTATCGGAAGCCAGTGCACGCCCGGGAGATAACACATTTCCCTGGGTGGAGCGTGGGCCAAACAATGTGGGGGGAAGGACTCGTGCGATCGTGTGGGATCCCACCGATGCATCAGGAAAAAAAGTATGGGCAGGTGGTGTTAGTGGTGGTCTTTGGTTTACATCCGATATTTATGATGCCGCGGTTACCTGGCAAAAAGTCAATGATTTTTGGGATAATCTATCCATTTCAGCCATAGCAGTCGACCCTGTTAACAATCAAATCATGTATGTAGGCACTGGTGAGGGATGGGGAAGTGGAGCCTCGAGAGGTGATGGAATCTGGAAATCAACGGATGGTGGCTCTACCTGGACCAAGCTCACCTCCTCACAAAATTTTTACTACATCAATGACCTGATAGTACGCAATGAAGCAGGCATAGGAGTTGTGTATGCTGCCGTTCGGGCAGATTATTATGAAGGTAGCTGGCATGGGCTATCAGCACAGGGACTACAACGGTCAACAGACGAAGGCATCACTTTCACACAGGTTATGACAAATATAGCAGGCGAAGGTGAACCATATGCCATCGCTGACCTTGAACTGGCGGCCGATAATACTTTATGGGCAGGCAGTGTTGATAATGCCTACAGTCTTACCGATGATGGAGGTGGTAGTATCCTGTACTCCACCAATGGTACAACCTGGACATTATCCACCAAACGATCGGGTTCCCAGCGTGTAGAACTTGCCTGTGCCCCTTCCAACTCCAATGTGGTCTATGCCCTGATTGAAAATAATGGAACTGTAAATGAAGTATTAAAAACAACCAATGCTGGTAGCACCTGGATAAATATTTCACAACCCAATGATGCCGATACAGACATCCCAGCAACTGATTTTTCGCGTGGCCAAGCCTGGTATGACCTGATCCTTGCCGTCGATCCTACCAACGAAAATACCGTGATAGCCGGAGCCATTGATTTGTTTCGTACAACTAACGGAGGTACCAGCTGGTCGCAGCTCTCGCA
>JAOUOM010000265.1 GCA_029880385.1 Cyclobacteriaceae bacterium
TGGAACACATTTGAGATCACCCTGGATGGTGACCGTACCCTTGTGATGCTAAACGGTGTAAAGGTGACCGACTACCGCGAGGGGGATCCGGTGCCTGAACGGATGTTTGATTTTGAGCCATTTCCCGGCCGTCGCCCCGATGCAGGCTATATCGGGATGCAAAACCACGGCGATGACGATGTGGTCTTCTTTAAAGAAATAGCGGTAAAACCCCTGCGCAAGCAATAATCCATCAGATATAACCCCTTCACAGCAATGAAAAAAAAGAAAATTACGACCTCTTCCGGCCTCTCCAGAAGGAAGTTTGTGAAAATGGCATCCTCCGGGGCTGCTGTATTTTCCATTGTGCCGAGCTTTACCGTGAGCGGACTGGGACATGTGCCGCCAAGTGACAAATTGTACATTGCCGCCATCGGATGTGGGGGTGAGGGCGAAAATGACATCCACCACTATGCCAATGCTCCGAAAAAAAATGCAGTAATCTCGCATCTTTGTGATGTGGACGACCGGATGGCTGCCCCACGGATCAGGGAATTTCCCAAGGCCAGGTTTTACTACGACTGGCGCGAACTGTTTGAGAAGGAAAGTAAGAATTTTGATGCGGTTTCTGTGGCAATACCCGACCACAACCATGCCATTGTGGGCCTTAGTGCCATGCAGCTAAACAAGCACCTGTACTTGCAAAAACCACTTTCGCACGATATCCACGAAGCCCGTATTCTCACACAGGCAGCCGAAAAATACAAGGTAGTGACACAAATGGGTGACCAGGGGGCTTCCAGTGATGGGATGTTTACCCTGAGGGAATGGATAGAAGCGGGACTCCTGGGTGAGATCGAAAAAGTATATTGCTGGACCGACCGCCCTGTGTGGCCACAAGGTATTGCCTGGCCGGCCAAACAACCCAATATACCCAAGGAACTAAAATGGGATCTTTGGCTGGGAACGGCCGAAAGTACCGACTATATCGACAATCTTGTGCCGTTTAACTGGCGGGGCTGGTGGCGGTTTGGCACGGGTGCTTTGGGCGATATGGGTTGCCACATCATGGGCCCTCCGTTCAAATTGCTCGACCTGGGCTATCCCTACGAAGTGTCGGGCAGTGCAAGCACCGTCTATGATGGTATTTTTTCGGAAGCCAATTTCCCTCAGAGTGGGCCGGTATCGAGTTCCATAAAGTTCAAATTCAGGCAGAAAAACGGTAAAAACCTCGATTTGTATTGGATGGATGGGGGCATTGCGCCGGAGCGGCCTGATGAGCTGTCACAAGATGTTAACATGAACGATGTGCTGGGCGATTATCCTGGACTAAATGATTTCGAAGGTAGTACCCTTTTTATAGGCACCCGGGGCAAGGCCGCCTGCGGATGGGGTGGGCGCAACCCCCGCCTGCTGCCACTACGACTCAACGACGAAGTGTCAATCCCGAAAAAATACGAACGTGTGCCCGGCGATATGGATGGACATTGGTGGCAATGGGTGGATGCGTGCATTGCAGGATATGGAAATATGGAGGTATCCTCGCCGTTTGTGGGCTATGCAGGACCGCTTACCGAGACGGTGCTGATGGGCAATTTGTTGTTGCGGAGCTTTACCATTCGCAAGGAGACCAGAAGGATTGATCCTGTATATGGTGAAATGAGCTCATTTACCTATCCGGGAAGGTACATTTCGCATGCATGGGATGCGGAAAATATGAAAGTAACAAATTTTGAGCCGGCCAATCAGTTTGTAAAGCGCGAGTACAGGCCAGGATGGGGTGAATTGAAGTTATAACCAGACGTTCCGGATAGCCCGCTTGCCTTTAGGGAGGGCACGACTAACAACGGGTAGTGTTCGTATCTGATTTGGGCGAAGGAGTGATTGGCCTGGGTGTCAATTCCTCCTGCTCCTTTTTCATTTTCCCAAAAAATGGCCCCGATCAGCTTGTATGTATGTTCAATACATGACTTTTGGACGATAGTGGAAGGCTAATTTGCATTACCGCACAATGGGGTTTAACTTTCATTGTTTCTATCACTAATTAAGGTTTATGTCTAAAATACCCCTGACCAAAAGTTTGCGTGTTATCACAATAGCTTGGCATGTAACCTCCCTGATGCTACTTTCGGTTGTTACCGCTACCATTCCTACGACTGCTTTTTCCTGGCTATATGTGCATTTTGACCAAATAGTCATGCAATTGTTTCTGGCAGTGATTTACCTGTCTTTTTTGTACATGGTTTTTAAACGGAGGGATTTCCGTAAAGCAAAGGAATATTTTGAATCACAAGACTGGAAGGGCAAACTGGAGGAACTTCTGGCAAAAGAAAAAGATGAATTTGAAGCTTTTTATCGCGAAAAAGTAGCCATGTATGGAAAAGAACAAAGTGAAAAAATACGCAGGTTCTCGTCCGATATATTTTATAAATGCTGCTATGCAAAACGTAAAAATGACTTTGACCGTATCCTGTTCCATTCCAAAGGCCAATTAGAAGCCATCATTACAGGAACCCTGATCGACAAGGAAAAATCCAGGGTAACAAAAACAATACAGGAAATAACATCTCAATTTCACCGCATTGCCGAAAAGGGTTTTGATTATAAAAACCAAATACATCCGGACATCAAACTGCTGGATAAGGATGAGCCCGAAGATGTGATACCTGTCGGTGTGGCGATATTGGCAGTACTGGTGACCCTTGCGTATTTTTTGGGTGTGGATGTGATGATAGGCTGACCTTGCCTTATCCGGCCACAAAAGCAGCATAGGCGTGTTGGATACGCTCAGCCAATGCCTGTGAGCCTTTGATCAGGGGCAGGCGTACTTCATTTTGGCAGTACCCAAGTGTCGACACGGCTGTTTTTACCGAAACGGGATTTCCTTCCTCCGTCATTAACTGATAGAAGACCTTCAGTTTGTCATTTAATTTCCGGGCTTCTTCTTTGTGACCGGCATGGTACATGCGCACCATTTCCGAAAATTGCCGGGGCAGATAGTTGGCTAAAACAGAAATAATACCAACGCCACCCACTTCCATTATGTCGAGTGTCAGTGCGTCATCACCCGACAGGAGGACAAATTCTTCCTTTTTGCCGTTGGCTATGGCCTGTATCTGTTCCATGTTTCCGGAGGCCTCCTTGATCCCGATGATACGTGGATGGGATGCCAGAGCCAGGGTGGTTTTTGCTTCAAGATTGACAGCTGTCCGGGGAGGAACATTGTAAAGCATCAGGGGAAATGCACTTGCATTGGCCAGTGCCGTATAATGTGCCTCGAGCCCGGCTTGCGATGGTCGGTTGTAATACGGGCTTACACTTAGAATCCCGGCTATTTTTTTTGTTTGGATGGACTCCAGTTGGTGGATCAGTTCGGCTGTGTTGTTTCCCCCCAATCCAAACCAGACAGGTACTCGTGATTGACATACATCCAGCACATGATCGAGTATACTTGTCTTTTCCTGCCATGACAGGGTTGGGCTTTCACCGGTCGTGCCCATCACCACGAGGTATTCCACCTTGCCATCCAGCACAAATTCCACATGCGCATGAAGTGCTGCAAAATCAACGGAAAGTGCCTTGTCAAAGGGAGTGATCAATGCCACACCCGTCCCCCTCAATTCATTCATTGGTTATTTTATACGTTTTGTATACTTTAAAATGTCATCAAGCTCATGTTCATTTTTGGGGATAAGGGCCATGTCCAGCAGGCTGTTGTCATGTGAAGAGAAAAAACCTACCCGATAGTTTGCTTCACAACTGGCAGTCAAAAACCGGACAACACAGTCGTCTTCCTGATCCAGGACGAGAAGAAAATCAAACTTCCGATCCAAAAAGGATTGCAAAGATGCAGCTTTAATTGATCCGAAAGTAGAAATATCCTTCCTTCCTACAATGGGATGGGTACTTTTTGGAAATTTCTTTTTGTCATGGCAAATGCCGATAACGTGGGTGTCTTTATGGTCATGTTGAAGGGAGAGGAGAAAATCGGCAAGACGCACCGGTTCCTTTTGGTTTAGGTTGACCAGTACGCCAAATGTTTTGGCTTCAGCATACCCAACGGGGCCTCCGGTTTTCTTTTTTCTAAACCGTAAGTTGGTTAGTAACCTGAGTATGGGTTTTTTAAACATTTGATTTTACAATTGAGTAAGCATGGCCTGAAACTGTTGTTCATCGATGATTTTTACCTTCAGTTTTTCAGCCTTTTCTTTTTTGGCCGGGCCCATTTTGTCGCCAGCAACCAGGTAATCCGTATTTCCGGAAATTGTTCCAGCTACTTTACCCCCGTTTGCTTTGATGACGGCTTTTAATTCTTCCCGATCAAAGAGCGAAAATACACCCGAAACCACAAATGTCAACCCTTTCAGCGATTCTCCTTCCAATTGTGACGGCTCTTTTGCTTGCATTTGCACACCTGCCTGCTCCAGCCTGTCGGTCAGGTCGATATGGGCAGCATCCTTGAAAAAATCAGTAACACTCTGTGCGATGCGTTCGCCTACTTCGTGGATTTCGCGTATCTCTTCGTAGGAAGCATTTTTGAGACGTTCGATGGAGACAAAATGCTCGCATAGTTTCTCAGCGACTGTTTTGCCCACATATCGG
>JAOUOM010000266.1 GCA_029880385.1 Cyclobacteriaceae bacterium
CATCAACTTGTCCAGCATTTGCTCTTTTTCCATCAGAAAATCCGGGATAAACCCTGCATTGCCTACATGCAACGCTGTAAATTCAACCAAATTGGCATTCAGGTCTTTGGTAGGACTTAGTTCTACGTCGGCAAGGGTCAGGGATATGCCCCTTTGGTTTTTGGTCAAAATATTATGTTCCCGTATAACCTTATAGCCTGACAGAATCGAAAAGACGGACCATTTGGCCGTTTCCCCCGTTGATCCGGCATTGTATTGCCATTGCTTTTCGGCTGCAAGTTTGCTCAGTACCTTATCGCGTGAAGAAAATGAAATACGCAGCTTTCCGAGGTTTGCCCTTCGCTCGGCCAGCGGGTGTTCGGATGCCGGGTTCAAATGGGCATCATTGGCCAGTTCAAATTTTAACTGATTGACTTCAAAATCCTGCTTTAGGTTTTGGAGGTGATGCACGACCGTATGATCCAGCATTTTTACCTGACTCAAATCCAGGAGGATGTTTTTATCTGCATGTTGCAGGATTTTCTTTTTCAACCCCAGGTAGTTTGAAAACACAATCGATCCCTCAGGGCAAATATGCGCTGTTGTTCCCGCGGTTTTCACACTGGCTTTGATTTTGAAAAGTTGAGCCAGGCTGGTGCCTTTGGCTACATTTATGATCATATTTACTACGATACCGGCTGCAATACCTATCAGCAAATCGGTAATCAGCACCATGAGTAACGTGACGACAAAAATGATGAGCTCTGATACACCGATCTGATAGACATGTTTAAACTCTTTTGGTGATGCCAGTCGATAGCCTGTGAAAATTAACATTGCGGCCAGTGCCGCCAGTGGAATGTGCTCAATGACCGGCCCGCCGATCACGAGAAACAACAGAAGGAAAACACCATGAAAGAAATTTGACCATTGCGTTTTTGCACCATTTGACACATTGGCCGAACTACGGACAATTTCGGAGATCATGGGTAAGCCACCGATTAGCCCACTTACCGATGCTCCCGCACCCATGGCTTTCAAATCCTTGTCTAGGTTTGTTTTTCGCTTAAATAAATCCAGCGAATCAACCGCAAGGGCACTGAGCAACGACTCGATGGACGTAACCAGCGCAATGGTGGTCACCGAAATCCAGAAGGCACTGGTGGCGATTTTCCCAAAATCAGGCAATGCAATACCATCCAGTACATTGGAGGGCAAGTGCACCAGCAACTGCGGGCCTACTTTATGTTCACTTCCTAAAAACAACAATTCATGTTCGTGCTCAAAATCCATGATTAGTTCCAGCGGAATGGCCACCAAAAGAACCCACACGGGAGCCGGAATGGCTTTGATGAGTTTTGAATTTGTTTTCGGATAAAATATTAGGATCAGTAACGAAACCACGGAAATGATAAGTACCTCAGGGTTGGCATGAGCCAGTGCCATGGGTATTTCTTCCACGATTTCATAAAATTCATGGCCATGTACCCGTACGGCCACCGCTACAAAAAACTGTTTGACCATGATGATTACCCCGATGGCGGCTAACATGCCGTGAACAGCGGATGTCGGGAAAAAATCACCGAGCTTTCCTGCCTTCAAAAACCCAAACAGGGTAATAAATACACCCGCCACAACAATGGCAGCAAGTGCATAATGGTATCCGGCTATTTTATCACCTTCTCCCAGCGATTCGACAGCCGCCAGGTTTACCACGATCAGGCCGGCAGCCGGCCCCGTTATTGTCACAAATGACCCGTTGGTACGCGATACCAGCAGTCCGCCCACGATGGCAGCAAAAAGCCCCGCTATGGGTGGAAAGCCTGAGGCAAGTGCAATGCCCAGGCAAAGCGGTAACGCAATGAGGGAAATATTGAAGCCTGCTTTGAGGTCTTCCTTCCAGTGTGCCCTGAGGCCCGGGATCCCCTGTAAGGGTTCTGATATTTTCTCAGTTTCCATGTAATTTCTGATAATGATTGAATAATGTTATTTTTTAAAGTTTATATCGGTATTATGAAGAGCGTTTGGCAATGGCATGGTAGTTTTTGCGGTGTGGCCCAAGAAAAATCCGCGAATATATGCGCATCAGTGCCAGGCCGTCTACAATGAGGCTTATCGAAATAATGATCGTGAGCAGGAATTGATCACTGTGTATATGACTGAATATCAGGTCTTTTCCGATAAATGTAGTAGTAATTGGAAATCCCGACATGCCCAGGCTGGCAAGGAAAAACAAGAATGTTTTTCCCTGGTGTTCATATACATGTCCGTGAAACTGGTTCAGGTCCATGTGTTTTTCTTCTTTTTTGAGCTGAAGTAAGATGCCTACTCCAAGCAGTGCAGAGATTACCACGCCAGACAAATAAATGACAGTATGTGTAAAATTGAATTGTTCATTAAACGAAATGGCAAGGTTGATCCAGAAATGATTGAAGGCGACCAGCAACCAGCTGAGGACGACATGCCGACGCTCCGTAAAGGATTTTATCACAAACAGGAGACCAATGGCGGCAAAGACCAGTGGCAGGGCATGGGTGAATTCGGGAGGGAAAAATTTGGCGTTTATATAGATGGCGATGCCAAGTCCATAGAGTGGAACAAAAACATACAGCAGGGATTTTGTGGTGATAAATCGCAGTTGTTTGCCGACCTTTTTTACCGGGTGCCACAGGTACCGAAATACATAGGTATCCAGGTTCCATTCCTTCACACTGAGTACGTAGATCGAGTTTTTCATTTTATTGGCCCAGCTCCCATCATTGACATAGGATACGGGGACAAACTTGTAGAGCTGTTCACGGATCAGGTAGGTAACCACCGATGGGGACACGAGCAATTGATAGGTTCGTAAAAACGCATTGCCTGCAAAATGGATCAGCGCCAACGTTTCCAGTCCCAGTGCTATTTCTATAAAGATGAGTCCGATTTGGGCAATGGATGAATAGGCAACCTGTGATTTGACAGACGACTGGACGTGACTGGCCAGCGTGGCCAAAACACTGGACAACAAACCAATCCCGCCAATGAGAAACCGTACCAATATCTGGTGTTCCCAAAAAGGAAATGTTCGTAGCAGCAAAAACACACCAATATGCACCGCGAGTGAACTGTAAAATATGGCACTCGAAGGGGTAGGCCCTTCCATCGCCCGGGGCAGCCATGCTGAAAAAGGAAATTGTGCTGACTTTATAATGGCCGTGATCAGGATCATTACAGAGATGAACAAACCCATATACATGTGCTTTTGTATTTCAGCATCTACCAGCGTATAATTGTTGAGTTCCAAAAATGTGACGTTATGGTGCCACAGGTGGTGGCTCATCCACATGGCCAGGATCATCGAGATATCGCCCAGCCGGTAAAACGAAAACACCTTATAGGCGTTGCGAACCGGCAGGTACCGTTCGCGGTAAAATGCTATCAGGAGAAACGACGAAATACCCAAGACTTCCCATCCGATAAAAAGGGTTTCGAAATTTCCGGCAAGGACAATGATGTTGTATCCCAGGTAGAAGAAAAGGATCGTGTTGAAATATCGCTTGTATCCTTTTTCCCTGTGCAGGTAATAACGGCTGTAGATCGTTATTAAAAACGTGAGAAATGAGCCGACAAGGAGAAACACTGCCGTTATTTTATCAAAATAGAGGTCAATAAAAAACTCATATTCCCCGGATTGATACACGACAAATTCTTTGATATTGAGTACCGGATGTCCCACATATACCCAGTAGCCTATGAAAATGATGGCCACGACATGCTGGATTCCCGCAGAAAAAAAAGCGACACGTGATATCAGGGTTTCGTTTTTGTCCGGGATAAATACACTTAACATAAAGCCTGAAAAAGGCAGTAGAATAAAGAATGTTAGGATTTGGCTAATCATGGCTATTATGAAATGTGGTATACGGGCAGGTTTTCATCTGTTTCTTCAAATAGGGTGACCAGCTGATGGGATGTCAGTGTATCAATATGCCTGGCCAGGGGGTGATAGGGGTGGAAATTACCCGACCGGAACGTGAAAAGTTCTTTTGTCTCCGGATGAATAACAGACAGGATCACCCACTCATTCTCGAACCACTCATAGGTGGCTGCATTTTTTTGAATCACCTTTAATACGATTTCGGGCGAATGCTCCACAATGATCATTAGGCGGATCGGGTCATGGACTTCCACCATCTGGTAAGGTAAACCGGTACGAAGGTCTCCTTCAAATCCATTGGCTACTCCGATCAGTCCCATTACATTGTGCGGAAGTTTAGATCCGGCCCCCAGGTTTTCATTGTCCACCCTCGAAAAGTAATATTCGAGGTTGATGCCACCACATACAGGTGCAGCTGCATTCAGGATGGATAGCAGGTAAATCCCCTCCGGATCGATGCGGTAGTCGTATGAGTTGAGAAAAGCCCGGCGATCCAGGAATAATTGTTTTTTGATATAGTTGCGTCCGATGAGGCAAAGGGAATTTGTGGCGTGGTTCAGCTCCGGACGGGGCTCAAACAGGGATACGGACCTCTTTTTGACCTGATCATGAATTTCCCAGGCCTCCAAATTTGTATCAATTGACATAAAACGTCGCGATCTCTCTTTTGCATTAGTTGCAG
>JAOUOM010000267.1 GCA_029880385.1 Cyclobacteriaceae bacterium
GCACAAAATATTTTTGTATAAGGAAGATTTTGACAAATTTATTGAAGCCCTGAATGAGACCGTTGCGCATGTGAAAACAGAATTAATGCCGGAGGTTGATTTTTCGCAATTTGAGCGAAACGATGATGATGGCGAGCACATTGACGTGGTGGCGGATGACGACACGGAACTAAAATGGGATTGATTGTCGATCGAAGATGAAATGAGTAAAGGGCCAGTATTGAGGCCTTTTTTTATAGGCATTTTCTAATGGAACGGATAATAAGGTCAGGCACTTCCATGTTATGACAATTTAGGGTTAATTTTGCGGCCTTAAAAAATATTCAAACCCACACTTCTAAACTCCAACGCGAACATGGGATTACAATGCGGAATCGTCGGATTGCCAAACGTAGGCAAGTCCACGTTGTTTAATGCACTTTCCAATGCCCGGGCCGAGGCAGCCAACTTTCCATTTTGCACCATCGAACCCAATGTAGGGGTGATTACCGTTCCCGACGAACGCCTTCAGTCACTTGAAAAACTGGTCAATCCCCAGCGGATTGTGCCGACTGTGATGGAGTTTGTTGACATTGCCGGTTTGGTTAAGGGTGCCAGCAAAGGGGAAGGGCTTGGCAATCAGTTTCTGGCTAATATCCGGGAGGTAGATGCTATTATCCATGTGGTGCGATGTTTTCAAAATGACAATATTGTCCATGTGGAAGGACGTGTAGACCCGGTCAGTGATAAGGAAGTGATTGATATGGAATTACAGCTCAAAGACCTGGACTCGATCGATAAGCGGTTGCAACGGATTGAAAAAATCGCCAAATCGGGGGATGCTGATGCTAAAAAGGAACTGGAGGTAATCCGGGTTTTCAAAAAGCACCTTGAGTCCGGTGCAAATGCACGTACATTGGAAATGGAGCCAGAACAACGTGCCTATGTGAAGGTCCTGCAGTTGCTTACGGATAAGCCCATCATCTATGTAGCCAATGTAGAGGAGGAAAATGTAAATAGCGGCAATGTGTACTCCAAAAAACTGGAGGCATCCATAGCCAACGAAAATGCGGAGGTAATCCTGGTATCGGCCGCACTGGAAGCCCAGATAGCCGAGTTTGAAGATGAAGGCGAAAAGCAAATGTTCCTTGAAGAATATGGATTAAAGGAATCAGGGCTCAACCGACTGATCAAAGCTTCCTATAAGCTACTTGATTTGATTACGTATTTTACTGCAGGCGAAAAAGAAGTACGGGCCTGGACCATCAAGCGAGGCTGGAAGGCCCCTCAGGCTGCAAGCGTGATTCACACGGATTTTGAAAGGGGTTTTATAAAGGCGGAAGTAATCAAATTGGCGGATTATGAAAAATACGGTACGGAGCAGGGGTGCAAAGAGGCCGGTAAATTATCAATTGAAGGAAAAGAATACGTCGTTCAGGACGGTGACGTGATGCATTTTCGCTTTAATGTGTGATATATTTTTGTTTATTTGAACAAAATGAGCTTTCTCATAGTTTTCGTTTAGTCCATTATTTTTGATGTAAATGTAGATTACTGTGAGAGTAAGAATTACTTTTCGGGTAAAGAACAGGGGTGTAGCCATTCCGTTTCACCATCAATTTTTGATTGCCCAGGTGATAAAAGGTTTGATCCTTTCATCGCGAAACCAACGCTTTAAGGATTTTGTTCTGTATAGTTTTAGCGGACTAAAAGGACAAACGAAAGTAAGCCGAAATGGGCTTCATTTTAATTCCAGCCGGGTGACCTTAGTGATAACGTCCCCCGAACAGGAGTTTATTGACTTTTTGCTTGGCCAGGTATTCGGTCAAAGCCAGATTGATATCGGCCCCCTGGTATTAAACCCGGAGCAGGCAGATGCAGAAATCCCACTTCAGTTGTCGACAAATGAAAAGTACATATGTATTTCGCCCCTTGTTATCCTGGAGTCAGGATTTAACTCAAGTGATGGCAAAAAATTTGTAGAACCCGGTACAGATGAGTTTTCGGATATACTTTACGAATCTACTGTGCAACGCATGGAGGCATCGGGGATCAGGACCGACGAAATCCAGGATATAGATAAATTTCAATTAGTTCCGGATAAGGGATATATAGAAAAACTCAGGCAGGCACAGAAAAAATTTGCCCGTATCTATCCGATGTACGACCAGGATGTCAAATATGAAGTCAGGGGCTATACGTTTCCGTTTGTTCTCTATGCGCCCAAAGAAGTTCAGCAATTTGTATTCACCTGTGGACTAGGTTTATTTACTCAAAAAGGTTTTGGGATGATGGACATGGCAAACGCAGACCCAATCAAGCGGGTCACGCCCTACGAGGTTCGTCAGCAGGTGACGGCCTAAAATTGGCGGTAGCCTACCACCCGGTCATAGACAGTTCCGGGTTCGCGGTAATAAATGATCAGTTCATATTCATTTTTTGTCTGAAAATGGCTTTCCTCCACTTGATAAAATGGGGAACTGCCACCTTTGGTCAGGTAGAGGTAATTGTAAAATCCCTGTTTTAGCAACAGGCTTCCCTCATACTGCTTTTTTTCTTCATTGTAGGTCATTTGGTTGGCAGGCTCAAGCGACCAGTTATTGAAGCGGCCGGCAATGTACAGTTCAGCAGGAAGCGGACTGGATTCAAGCGTGAAATTTACCCATGTGTATTCGGAATGAATTGCCTGTTTGTTTATATCCAGGTTTTCCACAACATAATTTCCGTTCAGGTCTTTTTCGAGTGCCTGGCTATAGGCCGTTCCCGACCTGGGCTTTTCGGGTTGTAAAAATACGTCGATGCCCCGTTCCGATACCTGCATATAATTTACGTTTTTACCCCTGAAAGACAGTCGCCGGGTGTCGAAAAAACGAAACTCATTGAGGCCCGGAAAATTGTTCTCCTGATTGAAATGATGATAACCGAGCATTTGCTCGTCCATCCGGATAGAAGTGGGTGTTAAGGTACGGATGGCCCTGTCCCAGCAATGGTTTTGCAGCAGTACGACTTTGAAATCTTTGTTTGGGTTTGACACGTTCAATCCGTGGTACGAAATATCAAACTCGATCTGGTGGTCCGTTTCCCTGGCAGGTGTATGGCTACTTCGCTCGATTGCCACACTCGAACTTACCTTTTGTTCAAACACGGTACAACGCCTGGTGAAAAGAAGTTTGTCTGTTTCATCTTCATACAATGCCACAATGTAATTACCCGAACGTGTCACAGCAGGTAACAGGATCTGATAGGTCACAAAGGGTTGGTATTGGTTTTGGGAAAATACATATTGCTGTATGGGAAATTCATTGTACTGCGAGAGAAATTCCAAATCGGACAAAATCGATTTCTTCCAATCAAAATCGCAATGGATGACTTTTACGTACAAATATTGGTAGTCTGACCTGAGCAGATCAAACGAAAGTGATATGTTTTTGCCTAATGGGATTACAGGCTTTGCCTGGATGAGGGAGCCAATTTGCACATTCCCTATCTGATCTGAAAAGTTGGCATCCTGAATCGGCCCATCCGGTTGAGACGGTGACGTACTGACCACAGGCACACAGGAAGTGGCGAATAACAACCAGGTAAAAATTAACAGTGGCCTTGGTAAAGGTGTCAAATTAATCATGGGGTATCAAACTTAATAAACCGCAATATTCCGGTCAGATATCTGGTATTTTAGCACAATAAAGGTTAAATTATTTAAAGAAATCCTTGCGTTCCAACTAAAACTTAATTGGTACTGTCTAAAAGCAAACGAAATAAATGTCTTTCTCCGAAGAAGAACTGATCAGGGGTTGTTGTAGAAATGACCGCCAAATGCAAGAGTTGCTGTACCAGAAGTACAGCAGGTCGATGTATGCGGTGGCACTTCGCTATGCCAAAATGGAGCAGGAAGCAGAGGATATTCTACAAGAGGCATTTATCAAGGTATTTCAGCATATAGAAAAATTCAGGGGCGAATCCTCCCTGGCCTATTGGATCAAGAGGATTATCATAAATACGGCACTGAACCATCAACGGAGCAAGTTGTATTTGTACCCGATGGTAGATGTCACAGAAATGAAAAGCTGGGGTTGCGAAGGGAATTCCATCGCTGATATTCAATACCAGGAACTAATGGCGATGGTCAGTGAGTTGCCGGATGGATGCCGGATTATTTTTAACCTGTATGCCATAGAAGGCTATAAACATCATGAAATAGCCACTTTACTGGGGATCAGTGAAGGAACTTCAAAGTCCCAGTATTCGCGGGCAAAGTGCCTGTTGCAAACAAAAATTGGTCAATATTATACGGTAAATTATGGAAAGGTCGGAGAACTTGAGGGATGATTTTGCCAATCAATGGCAAGAGGCATTGGGGGATGCAGAGGTGGCCCCTCCCATGCGTGTATGGGAAAACATTGACCGTGCCTTGTCAAAGGATGAAATTGTTTTTTACAAACGCAGGGCAGCCTACTACCGTTGGGCAGCCGTTGTAGCCTTGTTGCTGGCGATTGGCGCGCTGTTTTCCGACAGGGTTTTTTCTGAAAGACAAAATGGATCACACCATATCCAGGCCTCGTCACATGACGGATCATCTC
>JAOUOM010000268.1 GCA_029880385.1 Cyclobacteriaceae bacterium
GGGGCCTTGAGTGACCTGCTCGATTGGGACGATCAGTATTTCGAGGCATGGTTCAAGCGTGGGGAACTTTATTACCGGTCAGGCCTCTATCCCCAGGCTATTGAAGACTTTACGGTTCTGATAAACCACTGGGGGCGCTTCGATACGCGTACCGTATTTTTTCAACTGGATGAAGGGGGTGCGGAACAGGTAAAAGTCTCAACATTGGCCACGATGCAGGGACAAGTCTATGGTTTACGTGCCATGTGTTACCAGGCGGTATTGGATTATGATAAAGCCGCAGCAGATTTTAACGAATCGGTTCGACTGGACAGCACCGAAGACCGGTTGGTCAACCGGGCATTGTTTTATAAAGAAATCAATGAAACCGGATTGGCCATCCATGATTTACGTGCAGTCATTTCCATGGATTCACTCCATATCACCGCATGGTTCAATCTGTTATTGGTAAACCCTCAGGTCACGATTCCTGAATCGATCGTATCGTCTGCCGAATTTGTTCCCCTGCTGATCTATCAGGGTGTGGAAGCTTTTCAAAATGGGCAATTGGCACAGGCCGAGGCTTTATTTGCCAAAGCCTTGCAGCAGGATGCCACTGATCCCTTACTGTTGATAAACTATGGCCGGCTGATGCATAAAAAGGGCCGATATGAGGACGCCATATTTTTTTTCAGACAAACGCTTGAAAAAGAGCCTGACCGCATTGAGGCCTATTACCTGATGGGTAATTCATTTTACCAGTCGTTGGAATATAAGCAGGCAGCTGCCTACTATGAATTGTACCTGGCCAGGGACAGGGCCAATGGGCTGGTATGGTTCAATGCGGCTCTTGCCTATCGGCAATTGGGGGACAATGAACAGTCCTGCACCTGTATCCGGAAGGCATCCGGATTGGGAATGGTCATTGACCTGAGTTCCCCGCTTTGGGATGTGTGCAAAGGACGCTGAGCTTGGTTCTTCCGAAATCATTTATCGGGGAGGTTGTCCAGGAAAAAGCGTAGTTGGTTTCCGCCCATGATCGATTTGATTTCTTCTACGTCAAATCCTTCCTGTAGGAGTGCTTCGGTCAGGTAAATAATTTCTGAGCTATCAAAACCCGTTTTGACGGCTCCATCAAAATCGGATCCTAATGTGACGTGCTCAATACCTGCACGATCTGCTACATAGCGAATGGAACGTGCAATGGAGCGGGGGTGAAGGCTGCCTGTCGCTTCTTCCCAAAATCCGATACCAATCAATCCTCCATTTTTGGCAATCAGTGCTATTTCCTCATCCGAAAGGTTGCGGGGGCTGTCATGGATTGCTTTGATGCCTGTATGTGATACGGCAACCGGCCGGGTGGCAATGGCGGTTACATCGCGAATGAGCTGTGGAGATGCGTGGGCAAGGTCGATGGTGATGTTCCTGTCCTCCATCTGCCGGATGACCGTTTTTCCAAAATCCGTGAGGCCACCTTTGGCTACTCCTGACGATGATCCACCTACCTCATTATCGAAAAAATGGACAAGGCCCATCATCCGGTAGCCTGCCTGGTACAGTCCATCCAGGTTATGGATATTTCCTTCCAGCGCATGAAGTCCTTCGATGGAGAGGATGCCAGCGATGCGGTAGCTGTTGTTTTTTCTTAGTTTGAGAAAATAGGCCAGGTCATCTTTGTTTTTGATAACCTCCAGTGACGGGGATTCATTGGCTGCATTGTGCAAAAGCTCACTTTGGTACAAGGCCCGCTGATAGAGGCTGTTCCAGGTACGGATTGGCCATCGGTTAGCCATGGATAACAGGCGGATGTTATCGGTTTCGTTGGTATTGGAATAGTAGTTGAGGTTTTTTGGCGTTTGGATCACGGCATCGAATACCTGCAGCGCATAGTTTCCTTCCAGCAACCTCGGTATATCCACATGACCATGATTGATCCTGCTGGTCGGGTTTCTGTCCCACAGGAGGTTATCGGCATGCATATCCGCTATCAGTAGGTTTTGGTGTATTTCTTTTGCTTTGAAACTTATTTCCAACTCACCGAAAGAGGCTGTCCGGTTGTATTTTCGGTCTGTGATTTTGCCTAGCACAAAAAAGAAAATGATCCCTGAAAACAGGAGGAAGATGATGAGAAAACGTACAATCCTGTTCATGTTTTTAAATGTAGAGATGAATGTAGGGGATGGGGTATGAATAAGTCTTTTCTGACATGATATTTTGAAGTAATCAGGGCATGGTGATGGGGTCAATGGTGCCGCAGGCGGCTATCGTAAGCCCGGTGCCTGGGGACAGCCCTTGAAAACATTCGGCAGAAAAATCGGCGGGCAGGTCGTATACAGCCAAAAGGGATCCGGTAATATCCATGGCATCGCTGGTTCCGATCGACCAAAAATCGGTTTTTATTATCAGGCTTCCGGCACCACTTTCATCCACCGACAGGTTGCCCACGTCGCCTGCAAAACGTTTTACCCAATTTCGCCCAAGGCTTTTTTCACGACAAAAATCCGCACTGGTTTGCTGGTTCCAGAATGTGCCGGGTTGTTCACATGATCCTGTCAGGATACGTACGGCATGTTTCGTGCCGGGTGCAAGGTTGGTGAGGTTTAGCGTAAGGGTAACCACTCCGTTTTCCTGGGCAAAGACTGCCTTTCCGATTTCGGTACTTCCTATTACGGCAATAGAATCTGCAGATACCGGATAGATGCCGGCCACGGCTAGTGTGATGTCCCTTTCTACTGGCTTGTCGCAGGAAATCAGCCATATGGGAAGGAGCAGGTACCGAACAGGAAAAGACAAAAGCGTGTTTTTGATGTTCATTTTCGCGTGGTTTCCCTTAGGATTTTCGTGTTGCAATGGACAATTTTCTTAGCCTGTTTTTCCATAAAGCCGTCAGGGCAATAACGACCCAGACCATGTTGACGAATGCTGACGGGTAGGCATGATAAAACAATGTGTTGATAATTAAAAACAGTGCACCTGTCAGGTTTAGCCATTGGTAGAACCCGGCGGGCACGGCACCTGCAGGTTTGTAGCTTACAAGGGCATACGCCAGGATTACCTCCAGTGAACCTATCCACCCTAGCACATCAATTACAATTTTTTCTGTCATGTGACGAAGATACAATGTTTCCCATTTTTGGCAATTGATAGCCTAACGAATTCGTGGACATAACATGTATCAGGACTCGAAACTTTCGGCCTGTAGGATTGTTAGGTATGGAAAACAGGAACAGCTAAATCTGTTTTTTGGCTGTTGGGATGCGAAATGTCAGCTTTGACCAGATGATCCCGCGCTTCAATCGTATATTTAATGTAAAAATTCATACAACATCATACTTGAATAATCCCTTGTATTAAGATTTTAAATAATAAACCAATCACTATGTCAGAATCATATAAGAACTTATTGGATGGTAACAAACAATGGGTAAAAAAGACCCTGGAAGAAAAACCTGATTTTTTTCAGGAGTTATCCAAAGACCAAAAGCCGGAATATTTGTGGATCGGATGCTCGGATAGTCGTGTGCCCGCTACTGAGATAACGAATATGTTGCCGGGGTCGATTTTTGTACAGCGCAACATTGCCAATATGGTTGTCCATACCGATTCCAACCTGCTGAGTGTCGTGTATTATGCTGTCAAAATTTTGAAGGTAAAACATATCATTGTCTGTGGGCATTATGGTTGCGGAGGAGTAAAGGCTGCCATGGGAAATGAAGATTTCGGATACCTCAACAACTGGCTTTTGCATATCAAGGATGTGTATCGAATGCACGAAAAGGAGCTTGATGGTATTGAAGATGAGCATCTTCGCTTTGACCGGTTCGTGGAGCTAAATGTAGTCGAGCAGGTACATGATCTTTCAAAAGTGTCCTTTATTCAGGAGGAATGGAAAAATGGCGAGTACCCGTTGTTGCATGGGTGGGTCTACAGCCTAAAAGATGGGATCATAAAGGATTTGGACATAACGACCAACAACATCAGTGAGCTGGGCAAAGTGTACCAGTACAACAGGAAATAGCGAGCTGCTTACCCGTATCGGCTACCGGGTATTGCGTTGGATGTATTTGTGTATGAGAGGGGGCGAACGAAAGTCAGATTTGGTAAATAGGGGGAGTAGGAAAAAAGGCGGCTGACCGTCAGGTCAGCCGCCTTTTTTTTTAATTTGCCATTCGACTCTTTTCACTTTTGGCCGTATGGAACAAAAACAGATCGGTAAAGTCGATCAGGGATCTTATCTCATCTTTTGAAAGGACTCGTTTATCAAAACACACAAAGAGCGAACCTTTTTCAGCTTCCAGATGGTACCCGGGATTTTCTTCGAGAAACGTCAGGATATCATGCGTGAAAAATGCCCGTATTTCATCTTCATTTTGTCCGGTAAGCTTATAGGTTGTCGAAAACCGGGGATGTGTATGGAAATCAATGTCCTGGAATCCCATTTTTTCCATCAACTTGTCCAGCATTTGCTCTTTTTCCATCAGAAAATCCGGGATAAACCCTGCATTGCCTACATGCAACGCTGTAAATTCAACCAAATTGGCATTCAGGTCTTTGGTAGGACTTAGTTCTACATCGGC
>JAOUOM010000269.1 GCA_029880385.1 Cyclobacteriaceae bacterium
GGGTGCTTTTTTCATCATTTTTTGAAAACCTTGAAATCATCAGGGAAAACACGTTGCTGCTTACGTTTTCGATTCCGGTCGACACCCTTATGCCCCGGCAGTTTTATGCAGGGTCAAATCCGGCGCATGTTTTTTTGGAAAAAGGAGGGACACGTGTGCGATTGGTATTTGATGGGCCGTTTGCACCGGACACGCCATTTTTTTTAGAGTGGAATAATTTATACGACCAATATGGCCGAAGAATGCCGGATTTTGGAATCCGGTTTTCGATCGATCGCACTCCTCCCCAAATACTGACGGTAAGCTCCGGTTTTTTCAATAAAATCTACGTGGATTTTAGTGAACCGGTACTGGAAGGCCCGGTGTTAAACCCGACGCATTTTGAGTTGAGGGGAATGGGGAATCCTGAGACGGTTCAGGTAAATGGTCATGACAAAGTCGTTCTTTCCTTTGACACCCTGGCTGACAAGAGCACGTACCAGCTTATTTATCGTTATATCGAAGACTTGTCGGGTAATTTTCGTTTGTCCGATACGATTTCTTTTACCTACGAGCTGCCGGCCATACCTCGTGCTGGCGATGTGGTAATTAATGAAATTTTGGCAGATCCGATTCCATCTGCTGGATTGCCAGAGTGGGAATATGTCGAACTATGGAATGTAAGCGAACAGACCTACTCACTTGGTTCCATGGTTTTTTCTGATCGTGATCGCACGGTTTTTTTACCAGAAATAGAGCTTGGTCCCGGTGACTTTGCCGTACTGGGAAATAAAAGTGCGGAAGCGTTGCCGGAGGGGCTACAGGTGCCGGGGTTCCCCGGTTTGGGAAATGAGGGAGACAGCCTGGTTCTGGCCACTGTATATGGCCAAATCCTCGACCGGGTGGTATATGAAAATACCTGGTACAGGGAACCGCACAAGGCAGCGGGTGGCTATAGCCTGGAGCGGATTCAGATGGGCATTTCATGTCCGGAGGCCAGTTATTGGAGGGCGACCAATGAATCCAAAGGAGGTACGCCGGGAAAAATGAACAGTGTTTTCCGGGTTCAGGGGGATACGGTTGCCCCAACCATCGTATCAGTGGGTTGGCAGACAAATCAGCACTTGTCTGTTTTGTTTGATGAACCAATGGACACGCTGCGGCCAGGGACATTTTTCCATATGGGTCAGGAGCTGGATGTTTTCGTCCATTGGCTGCATGAATCCCTCGCTTTGATTCAGGTAAATCAGGTTTTCCAGTCAGGCAGGATGTATTCCATGGGTATCACGGGTTTTTCAGACTGTACGGGAAATGTCATGAATGAACAAACCATGGATTGGGTACGGCCAGCCGACCCTCAATTGTTTGATCTGGCCATTACGGAAATTATGGCTGATCCTGAGCCTCAAAAGGGGATTGCCCCGGTGGAATACATCGAAATACATAACACAACCGATAATTGGTTGTCCCTGCAGCAGGTTCAGTTGGCGGATCAACTGGGTCGATCCGGATATTTACATGGAAATATAGCGCCTCATGGCTACAAGGTGGTCACTTCCACAGGTTCCTCTTCATATTTTGATTCGTCTTTTGTCAGTTCCGTAACGGGATTTCCTTCTCTGGCAAATGACGGAGAAACTTTATGGCTTTGGGCAAATGGTGAAGCCGTTTCTTCTGTCACCTATTCTTCCCTCTGGTACGATATAGCTACGGATGGTGGTATTTCATTGGAAATGATTGACCCCTCACGGCCATGCGCGGGCAAGGAAAACTGGCGGGCAAGCATAAGTCCGCAAGGAGGAACACCCGGTCGTCAAAATTCGGTCAATGCCGTGGTTCCTGATGATTCAGGGCCAGAACTGACGGATGTACGGGTGATAAATGCGGATAGTCTTGCTTTGTATTTTTCTGAAATTCTCAGGCCCGGTAATATTCCGGTTTTGGCATTGGATCATGGGCTGCGGATAGACACGGCAGCCAGTCTGTCATTATTTTCACCGTATTGGATCGCACAGATTCATCCACCCTTAACGCATCACGTCAGCTATACAATGTACCTGTCGGGAGCTTTGGATTGTGAAGGAAATCCGGGCATTGACCAGTCATTTTCATTTTTATGGCCCGAAGATCCGGGAGACAGTCTCTACATCAATGAGTTATTGTTTGACCCGCTTCCGGGGGGCAGTGATTTTGTGGAATTGTTCAATGCGTCAGGCCGATACTACCGTTTGGATGAGGTAACGGTAGTAAGCCAGTCAGGTCAGGTTGAGATATCGGGTAATTCCCCTCTGCTTATTCCGCCGGGTGAATACCGGGTATTGACGGAGGATAAAAACCGGTTGCTCATGGACTATCCCCATGCCCGTCCCGAAACGATCTGGCAGGTGGATCAATTGCCGCCTATGCCAAACGACAGAGGTGTATTGGCACTTTACACGAATACGGGCCGTCTATTGGATAGTGCGGTGTATGAGGAAGGGTTTCATCTGGACTTGCTGAGCCGGCGGGAAGGGGTCTCCCTGGAGCGCTTGTCCTACGATGGGTTTCCCCTGACGGCAGGTTTTTGGTTTTCCGCATCAGCCACCTCAGGCTTTGCGACACCAGGGGAAAAAAACAGCCAGCGTCTTTCCGTGGCTCAATCTCCCGATCCTGTTTGGGTATCGCCCAGAGTAATTCTTCCAGGGTCTGCCCATGCTTCCTTTTCAGCATTCGCCACCATTGGGTATGTGTTTGCACAGCCGGGTCAGTTTGCCAATGTGGGTATTTATGACGTGTCGGGAAGACTGGTTCGGCAGCTGGCCAGGGGAACCACGCTTTCCACGGAGGGGTACCTCGTGTGGGATGGCACCGATGATGGGGGAAACCGTGTCCGTATGGGTCAGTACCTGCTTTTATTCGAGGTTTTCGGTACGAATGGACAACAAGCCGTTTACCGGCAGGTCGTTACCGTGGGTGCCGACTATTAAGCAGTACATGAATGTTGAATTTAGCTAAAGACCCGTTGTGTGTTTACGAAAAATCCACTAAATTTCATACGTACATTTTTAACTTCAACATACTCACATGCATTACAGCCAAAAAATATTTTTTCTTGTGCTACTCGTCATAGTTTTGAATGGTTGCGCATCAATTTATTCTTCCGCTTCAATGGATTCACGCAAACTCAGGCATAAGACGGTGGCAATTGTTCCTTTTGATGTTGTCATTTCTTTTCGGAAGCCCCCCAAAAATATAACCATGGAAGATATTCAAAAAATGGAAGAAGATGAGGGCTTCAAGACTCAGGCATTATGTTATTCCCGTTTTCTGAGAAAGGCATCGGAATATACGGTTGAATTTCAGGATGTGGACATGACAAATTCTATTCTGTTGGAAAATGGGATTTCATATGCGGAATTAAGGAAAAAATCAAAAAGCGAGATAGCTTCACTTTTAGGTGTTGATGCAATTATTTCGGGTAGAATAAGTCGTGATAAGCCCATGTCTGAAGCTGCGGCTCTGATTACCGGTCTATTGATTGGTTATTACGGTTCTACCAATAAAGTGTATGTCAGTTTGTCGATTCATGATGGGGCAGATGCCAGTTTGCTGTGGAACTTTGACCATACCTTATCCGGCTCGCTTGGGAGCAATCCGGAATCCCTGACAAAGGCACTTTTTAATCAGGTATCAAGAAAATTTCCCTATCTCCGGTATTGAAAACCAAACCTGCTACAGGCTTCCTTTTCATGCGGGCAGCTGTAGCTGGTTTCGGCTAGTACGATGCCTTCGATAGATCGAGCAACTCTACTTTCCTGAATTGGACCGGATGGCTTTCGGCCTGCAAGGCTATGTACCCTTCTTTGAGTAGAGTTCCCTGCATTTGTTTCACCCATGTTTTGTCTGCTACCCAACCGGTTTCCTCGTCAAGTTCCCATCCACCGATTTGCGGTTGGTTATAGGTGAGTACCGTGTCCCCTTCTACCAGGTAGTGGATCACCGAATCCCCCAGTACAATGGCCTCAACCGACACCCATTCGTCCATATCAAACGATTCTGATGCGGAATAATACATGTGATCCGTATAGAGCGTATCGGCAACGACAACATGCGTGCCGGGCGATGCGAGGTTGCAGGTAGTCCAATCCCGTGTCTCTGTCCTTGCCAGAAACTGCATTTCTACTGAAACCGGGAAATTCTGGTTTTTTTCCATACTTGCTGCCGACTGGCTGTGGAGCATCACTCCGCTGTTACGACGTGCCCAGGTTTGGGCACCGGGTACCTGCTCGCCCAGAAAACGGTATTCGATGCGAAGCCGGTAATGGGAAAAGGGTTTTTCATAAAACAGATGGGCAAATTCATTGTTCCATTCTTCGTATTCATCATAGTTTACCGTCAATATACTGTCGGCTACCACAAATGTGTTTTTGAAATTTTCCCCAGCCTCATGGCCCGAAATTTTGATGGTCCAGCCGGTCAGGTCATGCCCATTGAACAATTGGATCCAGTTTTCTTCCTGCGTTATTTGCTTCTCTGTACAGCCCGGCATCAGGCCCAGGGC
>JAOUOM010000270.1 GCA_029880385.1 Cyclobacteriaceae bacterium
AGTGGTGATTAAATTTAGTACGTCCATTCTTGCGGTGAGCCTGCTGATCATTGGCACATCGCAGACAGTTTTCCAATATTTTAGCGGGGCATTCTTATTTGGGATCGGCTATGGCCTCAATTCGCCCACACTGTTTGCCTGGGCGATTGACCTGAGCCCGGATCACTCGCGTGGGCGTGGCTTGTCGACCTTATTTATATTTTTAGAGACGGGGATTGGATTGGGGGCATTGCTAAGCGGGACATTCTACCAGGGGAAGGATTATTTATTTCCTGTTATATTTGGTGTAGCCGCTTTCTTTTCACTTGCGGCATTTGTGTACGTGTCCCTGAAAAAAGATGAATCGTAAAGTCATTCTATCCTTGTTTTTGGCGGCTTCCCTGGCCAATATCTTGTCCTTTCTTATCGCGCTTCCCGACCTTAACCGCTACACAAAGCCGCTACTCATGCCGTTACTCATGTTGTACCTATATGAATCATCCAGGGGGCACGTAACGAAAAAGACCCTCTTGCTTTTTGTGGCACTTGTCTTTAGTTGGGCGGGAGATATTGCCTTGATGCAAGAGGATGGCTATTTCCTGTTGGGGGTGGGGTTGTTTTTTATTACCCAATTGTCCTATATCTATCTTTTTTTGACCTGTAGTTATCAAACACCACGGGTAAATATCCGGATCGTATTGTTGATTGCCTTTTATGGGGTGGTTTTGTTTAGCCAGTTATTGCCACATGCGGGTTTACTGCGTGTACCACTTGTTATTTATGGTATCAGTTTACTTTTTATGAGTGCTTTGGCCTATCATCGCCAGGGGCTGACCGGGGAAGGAAGTTACTATTTGACATCAGCCGGGGCAACTTTGTTTTTGTTTTCAGACTCCTTGCTTGCACTCAACCGGTTTTCATTTGATATACCCTATTCGCAAGTCTGGGTCATGGTTACGTATTTGTCCGCCCAATTTTTAATTACCGATGGGATAATTCGGCATGCGGACTAGTTAGTGGCTGTAATTGAAATTAACCGTGCCCAATGCTACGTCTACAAAAAACGTCAGCAGGTTTGGTGCATTGGGTTCGTAATCCATGTTGGTGTAAACACTGTTGCTGACTTTTTTGTATCCGGATGCCATGTTGATGCTGCACAGGGGGGAGTCTTTGATGTAAATAATGACCGGCATGTCCTGTGGGAGAATGACCATTAGCTTGCCAGCCCCCACGGAAGCGTTTACCTGGCATGGGGCATCCAGGGGATGGCTAAAATCCAGAAGTGCCTGACCAAACCCAATTTCGGCCAACACATTTTTCGGTCTTGCATGATCCAGGTCTTTGGCAATGAGGGTACCCAGGTCTACTTTGATCAAAAAAGTGTCCATTACAATACGGTTGGGCCCTTCTTTATCGTAATTGACTACCACATCGGCACTGCCCGAATGGATTTTCAGGGAATGGATGGAGGTGCCGCTCAGGTCTACGTCCGAACTGCCAATGCCATAGTTGAGGTTGAGATTATATACTTTATTGTCGTTGAGCAGGAATTTCCAATAATTGCTTTCACTTTCTTTTTTTGAAGCTGTCATGGCATAAGCCAGTCCGTTACCGAACCCGGGCGTACGGTATTCCTCAAGGGATAACAGCACCCTGCAGGTACGTTTAAAAATCCTGGAATCGAACGAGGGGTTGATTTTATTTAAATCCGGATTGCCAAAAATATCGAGTGGGTTGCCCCCATCGACATGTCTTACAAAGGAGATTCCGGATGTAGCGGTCAGAGTAAAATCGACCGTATCATAACGATCCGCATCGCTCAATGAATAAAACCGCTTGGTTTGTGAAAATGAACTTGAAACAACACACCCTACCAGCCCAGCAAAAATAATCGACCTTAACATGCCCTTGCTTACGGAATTTGGGATAACATGTTGCGATAATAGGTGATTGTGGAAAAATCATGAATGATTTTTCCACAAATGGCATTGGGAGTTTATTCGAAAAACTCTTTCATCCGTTCAAAAAAAGTTTTGTCCTGCCTCGATGGGTTTGGTTCAAAATTTTTGGCACCCATCAATGATTCCAGCATGATTTTTTCTTCTTTGGATAAATTTTTTGGTGTCCAGACGTTTACATGGATCAGTTGGTCACCCTTGCCATATCCGTCAATGTCCTTGATTCCTTTTCCCCTGAGCCGTAGCATTTTGCCACCCTGTGTGCCCGGATCTATTTTTATTTTCACTTTGCCATCGATGGTTGGTACTTCCACATTGTCACCAAGGGCTGCCTGTGGGAATGAAATGTAAAGGTCATAAATGACGTTGTTTCCATCCCTTTTCAGTAGTTCGTCTTCAATTTCCTCGATGACGATGAGCAGGTCTCCCGGTATGCCGCCAGGCACTTCATTTCCTTTTCCTGACATAGACAATTGCATGCCTTCCGTAACGCCCGATGGGATTTTTATGGAAATGACCTCTTCCTGACGTTTCATGCCGGAGCTGTCGGTTCCGGCGGCCCGCTGATCGACCATTTGTCCGGCACCCCCACAAGCGGGGCATGTGGAGGTTGACATCATCTGGCCCAGCATGGTGTTCATTACCTTGCGTACCTGTCCTGTGCCATTACAGGTCTGGCAGTTTTTGAAAGTCGTATTTGAATCGACGATCAGTCGGTTTACTTTTATTTTTTTCTCAACACCATTGGCGAGTTCTTCAAGGGTGAGCTTTATTTTGATGCGCAGGTTTGTCCCTTTGCGGGTCCTTCGACCCCCGCGGCTGCCACCACCGAAGAAACTATCGAATGGACTACCACCCCCGAAAATATCGCCAAACTGCGAAAAGATGTCGTCCATATTCATGCTGCCGCCAGCATGGCTGCCGCCACCAACTCCCTGATGACCAAAACGGTCGTATTTTTGACGTTTCTCCGTATTACTCAGGATTTCATATGCTTCGGCGGCTTCCTTGAATTTCTCTTCGGATTCCTTGTCATCCGGGTTTTTGTCCGGGTGATATTTGATGGCAATTTTCCGGTATGCTTTTTTTATTTCGTCAGCCTGTGCATTTCGGTCGACTCCTAATATTTCGTAATAATCCCGTTTGCTCATGATTATGATTTGGCTGCTGTTACGACTTTGGCAAATCGGATTACTTTTTCACTAAGAAAATATCCGGGTTCAATGACATCCACTATTTTTCCTGCCAGGGAAGGGTCGGGGGCAGGTATTTGCGTGATGGCCTCATGGAATTCATCGTCAAACTCATCGCCTGCGCTGGTCTCCATTTTTTTCAGTCCTTTGCCAAGGAGTACATTTTTGAATTTATTGTAAATAAGGTCAATGCCGGTTGGTTCTGCCCCTTCCGGACGCTCGGCTTCAGCTTTGATGGCACGTTCGAAATCATCAAGAACAGGGATCAACGCTTCGATAACGTCGCGGCTGGCCGTGCCGATGAGTTCGATACGTTCTTTTGCTGTTCTCCGGCGAAAATTTTCAAATTCTGAATAGAGGCGTAAAAATTTATCTTTTGCTTCTGCTACTTCGATTTGCAGCTTTTGGGTTTCATCAATGCTTTCTTCTGTCGTGTCAGATGCTTCGGTTTCGGCAGCTGGCTGGCTTTCATCCATTGCATTTTCTGTTGTTGCTTCGTTTTCCTGGGTTATGTCTTCCCTTTCCATATCTTTTTCCATCTTCCTAAATTCCGCGATTTGATGTTATGTTATTTGACTTTGATTGGCAATTTTTTTGCCAATCATGTTTCTTATGACAATATGGCAGTCAGGAAACCAACATTTGCCAGAGCTGGTCTTTCAGGGTGGGGATCCCCAACATCGTAAGGCTTGAAATAAATTGGACTGGCAGGTCGGGCAGCTCGGCCTTTATTTCGCTCATGAGCTCCTCATCGAGCATGTCTGATTTTGAAATAGCCAGCAGTCGTCTTTTGTCCAGTAGTTCCGGGTTATATTTTTCCAATTCTCTGAGCAGGATTCCGTATTCGGTTTTAATGTCTGGTGAATCTGCCGGAATAAGAAACAAGAGTACACTGTTTCGTTCGATATGCCTGAGGAACCGTGTGCCCAGTCCGCGGCCTTCTGCAGCACCTTCGATGATGCCGGGGATGTCGGCCATCACAAATGATTTATAATCACGATAGGAGACCACACCAAGGTTAGGTACCAACGTTGTGAACGGGTAGTCGCCAATCTCCGGCCTGGCGGCTGACACGACTGACAGCAGGGTTGATTTTCCGGCATTTGGAAATCCCACGAGACCCACATCTGCCAGTATTTTTAATTCGAGGATAATGGCTTTTTCGATGGAAGGTTCTCCGGGTTGTGCATAGCGGGGAGCCTGATTGGTTGGTGATTTGAAGTGGGAGTTGCCCAGCCCTCCGCGTCCTGCCGGAATGAGGATTTGTTCTTCCTGATCTTCAAGTATTTCCACCAGTTTTTCATTGGTATCGGCATCACGGGCGATGGTGCCGATGGGTACTTCCAAAATGATGTCTTTGCCATCTGCCCCATGTCGGTGCCCGGCTT
>JAOUOM010000271.1 GCA_029880385.1 Cyclobacteriaceae bacterium
GCATGTTTGTGTCGCTCCAACTCCTTCTTATCTGCTTTTGACCGTTATTGTTCCATACGGGGAGGGCATTTCGTTTACTGCCCCACTTCTATCGAGTCAAGGTTGATAAATTCGATGTTTCCTTCTTCGCCGAGGGTAACGCCGATCACGGAGTCTTTGCGGATAGTGCCACTCAGGATTTCTTTGGAGAGTGTATTGAGTATTTCGCGTTGTAACACCCTTTTGAGCGGGCGGGCACCAAACTGGGGGTCGTACCCGAGTTGTCCGAGGTGTTGGAGAACCTTGGCATCGGCTTCGATTTTGATGCCGTTTTCGGCCATTCGGTCCTGAATAAGCCGAAACTGGATCCCGATGATTTTGTGGAGGTCTGCCTGGCTCAGGGGGCGGAACATGATTGAGTCATCGACACGGTTGAGAAATTCCGGCCGTACGGTTTTTTTCAGTATTTCATATACTTGTTTTTTGGTTTCTTCGATCACCGTTTCCTGGTTCCATTCGTCCATTTTTTCAAAATTTTCCTGGATGATGGACGATCCGATGTTGGTGGTCATGATGATGATGGTGTTTTTGAAGTTGGCCACGCGCCCTTTGTTGTCGGTGAGGCGACCATCGTCCAATACCTGCAGGAGTATGTTGAAGACGTCCGGATGTGCTTTTTCGATTTCGTCGAGCAGGATCACGCTGTAGGGTTTGCGACGGACGGCCTCTGTCAGCTGTCCTCCCTCGTCGTAGCCTACATAGCCCGGAGGCGCACCGATCAGGCGGCTGACGGCATGGCGTTCCTGGTATTCGGACATGTCGATGCGCACCATGGCATTTTCGTCGTTGAAGAGGTAGTCGGCCAGAGCTTTGGCCAGTTCGGTTTTGCCCACGCCGGTTGTACCGAGGAAGATAAAGGAGCCGATGGGTCGTTTGGGGTCGTGCAGGCCGGCCCGGCTTCTGCGTACAGCGTCGGATACGGCGGCAATGGCTTCCGCCTGACCGGCAACGCGCTTGCCCAGTTCTTTTTCGAGAAGGAGGAGTTTTTCCCTTTCACTTTGAAGCATACGCGCGACGGGCACGCCCGTCCATTTGGCCACTACTTCGGCGATATCCTCACTGTCCACTTCTTCTTTGAGCAATGATTTTTCGCCCTGCATTTTGATGAGCTGCTGTTTATAGGTTTCCAGTTTTTGTTCGGCCTCGACTACTTTTCCATAGCGGATTTCGGCGACCCTGCCATAGTCACCGGCACGTTCGGCCTGTTCGGCTTCGGTTTTATATTTTTCAATATTTTCTTTTTCGGACCGGATGCCCTGGATCACATTTTTTTCATTTTCCCACTTGGCCTTGAGTTCATTGCGTTTTTCGGACAGGTCGGCCAGTTCTTTGCTGAGTTCGGCTTCTTTTGTCTGGTCTTTTTCCCTTCGGATGGCCTCTCTCTCAATTTCCAGTTGCATGATTTTGCGATTGAATTCGTCCAGTTCTTCGGGCAGGGAGTCGATTTCGATGCGCAGTTTGGAGGCGGCCTCATCCATCAGGTCAATGGCTTTGTCGGGCAGGAACCTGTCTGAAATGTAGCGGTGTGACAGTTCGACGGCAGCAATGACTGCATCATCCTTGATGCGTACGCCGTGGTGCACCTCATATTTATCTTTGATGCCCCTCAGGATGGAGATGGCATCCTGGACGTTGGGTTCGTCGACGACTACTGACTGAAAGCGACGTTCGAGGGCCTTGTCTTTCTCTATGTATTTTTGGTATTCCTTGAGCGTGGTAGCACCGATGGCATGCAGTTCGCCACGTGCCAGAGCGGGTTTTAGGAGGTTGGCGGCATCCATGGCACTTTCACCGCCACCACCGGCACCGATGAGGGTGTGGATTTCGTCGATAAAAAGGATGATTTCGCCGTTGCTGTCCGTTACTTCCCTGATGACAGATTTGAGTCGTTCTTCAAATTCTCCTTTGTATTTGGCACCGGCCACCAGGAGGCCCATGTCGAGCGAAATGAGGGTTTTTGACTTGAGGTTTTCGGGCACATCGCCATCTACGATGCGTTGGGCCAGTCCTTCCACGATGGCGGTTTTTCCTACACCGGGCTCGCCCAGCAGGATGGGGTTGTTTTTGGTACGGCGGGCCAGGATTTGAAGTACACGGCGAATTTCCTCGTCACGGCCAATGACGGGATCGATTTTACCCTGTTTGGCCAGGTCGTTGAGATTTTTCGAATAGCGTTCGAGTGACCGGTAATTGGATTCGGCATTGGGGTTGTTTACTTTGTTGCCACCGCGAAGTTCGTTGATGGCTTTTTTCAGGCCATTTTCGTCAAAACCTGCGTCTTTGAGGGCTTGGGCCACTTTGTCTTTTCCCGCGAGAATACCCAGCAGGAGGTGTTCGACAGCTACGAATTCGTCACCAAAATCCTTGAGGAATTTTTCTGCTTTTTGGAGGGACTGGTGGGCATCGTTTGACAAATAGGGTTGCCCGCCTCCGGACACCTTTGGATAAGCGGATATGGTTTCGTCCAGTTTGCTGTCGAGTTGTGTTTTTTGTGCACCGGTCTTTTTGATCAGAAACGAAATCAGGTTTTCGTCCGACTGCATGATGGCTTTCATCAGGTGGCCGGTTTCGATGGCCTGCTGTCCATGCCCGGAGGCAATTTCCGATGCTTTTTGAAGTACTTCCTGCGATTTGACTGTATAATTATTGAAATTCATAATTCGGTGGGTTTCGCCATAGAAGGCCTTTAGCAAAACCTATTCCATGAATGACAATGAGGCATTACCGGTCATAATGACATTTTATGTATGGAAAATCCGGAACAGGTCAGTCAAACTGGCAGCAAAGGCCTTTTTCCTATATACGTATACTGACAACTTATTGTCCGACGTATGCTGGCATCATTGGAACAAACAAGGGACGTAGACAAAGATGCGTTATTTGAGGAAGTTCCTTATTTGCTGTGTGGTGAGTACGTCTTGTTGGGTCAGGGCCGTATCCGTACCGATTTCGATGGAGTTGGATTTCCAGCTGTCATGGTATTTGGAAGGGATGATTTGCTTTAACGGCAAGCCATTGGTGACCAGTGTATAGGCAATGAGTTGAATGTCTTCGATGCTGATGTTGTCGCCATAATAGAGGGAATTGGATTCGTAGGTGAGCAGGTCTTTTTCTACGGGGCGCTGATGCAGGTAAAAACCAAGTTTTTTTAATGAATATACTTTTTCATTGTCGCCCTCATGAAAATAATAACGGATGACGATGTTTGTACGGCTTTTTCCTTCGGGGAGGGTACTCAGCACATCTTCGGTATAGATGTTCAATAATTCCTGAAAATATCGGTCATCATCCGATTCCTCTTTGGGATTTCCGTCAAAAGCAAGGGGTTCTGTTTGCTCAGGCAAATTGATTTTGGTGGAATCGACTTTCGAACTGTCGTTTTCAGCATGTCCTTTGACCGGCCCGTGGGCAGATTTTTGGGTATTGTTTTCCTTTTTGTTTTTTACTTCTACTTTATGGGAACCTTCGGGATAGGCTTTCACATGGAAAACATTTTTTAGTACAAACATGAATACAACGATTGAGGCGACCATTATGCCAGCTATCAGTGTGCTTTTAGGATTTGAATTTTCCATCTTACGTTTTATATGCGGATAAAATTAAATATTTATACCAAATAGGACATAAAAAAAGCTGATATCGGATGATATCAGCTTTTTTTGGATATAGAAAATTTATTTCCTCAATTTCGGATCCATGTCAATGGCCAATGGAGTAGCAATGAACAGGGAAGAATAGGTACCGATCACGATCCCTACCAGCAGGGCGAAAGAGAAGCCTTTGAGTACTTCACCGCCAAACAAGAACAGGATCAACACCACAATTAGCGTTGTTAGGGATGTGATCAAGGTTCGGCTGATCGTGTTGTTCAGTGATTCATTGAACACGGCGATCTGCTCGGAACCGGATTTGATCCCGAGAGTTTCGCGTATCCGGTCAAACACTACCACGGTATCGTTGATGGAATACCCGATGATGGTCAAAATAGCTGCTACAAAGACCTGATCTACTTCGTACGTGATGCCAAACATGCCGGCAATGGCAAAGGCCGAGAGTACAAATAATGCATCATGGAAAAGGGCAATAATGGCACCCAGTCCAAACTGCCATTTGCGGAAGCGGATCAGGATGTAGAGGAAGATGAAAATCAGGGCAAAAATGGCCGAATAGAACGATGAATTTTTGATATCATCGGCAATGGTTGCACCAACTTTTGACGAGCTTGAGATGGTAAAGTGACTTTCGTCCACACCTCCGTCATTTTCGGTATACTGATCACCCGTGATGCTTTCCAGTCCATTGATCAGGGCCAGACGTACAATATTGTCGGCATCGTCGGTTTCGTCATTGATCAGGTAGGTCGTTGTTATTTTCACCACGTTGTTAAAGCCGAATGTTTTCACCTCGGTTCCCTGATTGTCAAAGGATGCGGCGAGGTTTGTTTTAATTTCGGTCG
>JAOUOM010000272.1 GCA_029880385.1 Cyclobacteriaceae bacterium
TTCATTTGCCGACCACAGGCAGTGGATGCCCCCTGCAGCCGTTTGGGGCGAATGTTGCACATATTCGGTGATTTCCGTCGAGGGTGTGCCGGGATAGGCATATACGCCCGACATTCCGCCATCCAGGGCACCTTGTGCGATGGCTTCATCGCCCAGCAACAGGTAGGTGTGGGGAGCCGACAGCTGATGGGCGGCCACATCCGTGTCCGGTTTGGACGGGGCTTGTGTGATCCCGGCCCGATTGCCGGCCAGGAGCGGTTGCGTATACGGATGCTGCGGATTCTCTTCCGTAGCAGATGGCACATCCTGTTTAATGGGGTGAACAGGTATTTCCATTTGGGTTTTGGGTTGTTTGGCAGGCAAGATAGCCATTCCGCCATGCGCCCGATATGATGATGGTCAGCCAGCCAGGCAGAGGCTGGTCAGTACAGGGGCCTACCGACGAGGTGTGGCCGACCAGGCGCGGCCGGGGCAGGCCATTTGGAAGCTGGGCTACCCGTCATCCGCTGTATCTTTCCGGCCAGTCCGCCCATGCCACCGCAACGGAAAGGATGCCGCTGCTGCCGGGGCGGGGAGGGGGGAGAAGGGCATTTTACTATTTTACCGTCCCCGTTGGTGTTATCACCAACGGGGAGTGGACGCCAATTAGCAGTTGGTTAGAGCACTGGGGCATCATGGTATTTATTTCCCCCTTTGAAGGGGGGTGCGTAGGCCCAGGCAAGGGCAGGGGGATGTCAAAGCCACCCGTTGCAAACTGGCGGCAGCTGAGGGGAGAAGGGCATTTTAGCTGGGCCAATCAGCAACAATTGCGCCAGTTAGTTGTGATGACTACCTTTACCATGGATCGAAAGGCCATACGTGGCATGCTTGAGGCAGCTATGGAATGGGTTTATTGGAAATTGATTTTATCTCATGGGCGAGACATATTGGGTATAGCACGGAAGTAACTTCCGCGCAAGTGGGGGCATCATGGTATTTATTTCCCCCTTTGAAGGGGGGTGCGTAGGCCCAGGCAAGGGCAAGGGGATGTCAAAGCCACCCGTTGCAAACTGGCGGCAGCGGAGGGGAGAAGGGCATTTTAGCTGGGCCAATCCGCGGCACTTGCACCAGTTAGTTGTGATGACTACCTTTACCATGGATCGAAAGGCCATACGTGGCATGCTTGAGGCAGTTATGGAATGGGTTTATTGGAAATTGTTTTGATCTCATGGGCGAGACAGATTGGGCATAGCACGGAAGTAACTTCCGCGCAAGCGGGGGCATCATGGTATTTATTTCCTCCTTTGAAGGGGGGTGCGTAGGCCCAGGCAAGGGCAGGGGGATGTCAAAGCCACCCGTTGCAAACTGGCGGCAGCGGAGGATATCACAAAATCCGTTAGCTTCATCGCCATAAAACGGAGTTGCGTTTTTATCCGTGTGCAAACGTTTACAAACGACTACAAACGTTTACAAACGATTTTGTTGCTGAAAATGAATGAGTTACAAAATATACATATAAGAGAAATATAGTGAATATGCACTATATTCGGATGTTGGCGGTAATTCCACCCATCCCGGAAACGGGATTGATTTCCGAAGCTAACATTTGGGGACAAATCGAGGGTTAAAAAAGAGGATACAAGACGACAAAATGGGTACTGATAATCAACACTTTACGAAACGTTAGTCAGAATTTTAGTTGGACAGATGGGAAAAAAAGAGAAAATTATATTGTTAACTCTTGTGGGACTAATAACAACCCTTGTTGTTTACCTGACCGTGAGACTTGGAACAAGTGACGTTGCATTTTCAATTGTTCCTGGTTGGCATACGACAATTTATCCAGCTGAGATTTTGTGGCCGATTTTGACGGTAATAATTCTAGTACCGAGTTTACTGATCTATTTGGTTTTTAGAGGAGCAATAAAACTCTTGACTTCATTGCGGACATGGTTGAAATCATAAAGGCCGATATTCATTTTTTTACTTTTAGTCGGACAACGCAACGGACCTAAATCAAAACACAAGACGATTGAAATTAAAATCGATTAAATTAAAACTACCGCCAACAATATGCTTGTGCCAGCTGCGGGTGACATGTTGTTTTGAAGTTTAGTTTTCTTAATTTCGTTCGCCCACGTGGGACAGGACGCGGCTTCGATAACCGCAGCCGTCACAAGCACCAGCGTTACAGGCAACTATAAGAACATGAGTGCATTTGAGAAACATATTGATTTTAATAAATTAACCCCCCAATAGCGCGGAAGTTACTTCCGTGCTATGTGGATCTGCAACAAAAAACTGCACAAAAGGTTAAGCGCATTTTGAATAATTAATTTTCCCATATTCTTCGGGCGTTTTATAGCCTAGATATGAATGAATTCCTGCTCTCCCTGCTCTTCGACATGTTCCGAAGGGCATGTCGAAGGATAGATAAAAAGGATTTCAAATCCTTTAGTTTATAATACTTGAATTTGCCCTGTCTCGGCGTAGCGTATAAAAAAAAGGAAGTACCAGGCCTGGCATTTGCGATGACTGGCCGGGGGCACCCAGCCGTTTGCGCCTTTGCTACCAGTATGCTTTCGTCTCTATAAAAAAAGCAGTCATAGGAAGCATACTCTATTTACTTCAATCCGCTGTTGCACGAATCGGGAGGTTATGCAGGCCGTTATTATGTTTTCACCAGCACACTTCAATGGATGAGACCGTCTTTGCGTGCAGGCAGGGGATGATTTAGAATAAAGCAAAAAAAATCGGTTTGAGGAGAATCCCCAAACCGATCAAAAGTTCTTAAAAAAAATTCCTAAAAAGCAAAAGACAATCCACCATTTGCATTAGAACCACCCCCAAGGTTTACTTCAGCATGAATACCTAAATTGTCCGTAAACATATACCTGCCGCCCAATCCAAGTTTGAATGCAACAGGCATGATGCCGGGTACGGTTTCTTCTATGTAGTTAGGGTCGTCAGATGTGAACGTCCAGGCAGGATTGCGAAACCCTGCGCCAATATTGCCATACAATTGGAAAGATGCTTCACTTAAAATGATCAGGTGGGTATTGAGCATAACTCGGAAAACATTTCTGCTTACCGTGTAATTAAAGGTTCCGTCTGTGTAGTCAAGAGACATTGCCTGATGATTGCCATCGATACCTAGTCCAAATTTCTCACTAAGCATATAGTTGAATCGTAAACCTACAGGCCCCAGGCTGGAGACGGTAGATGTGCCTGATTGATTATAGACCGTAAGAAGTGACTTGCCTGTAGAAGCAAAACCATAATACGGTTCGATTAAAATCGTGCCTTGCCCAATTTGAGCCTTCAGGGAATTGGCAGAGAATAAGGAGACAGCAAACAAGAGTCCCATAGCAATTTTTAAAAATTGTTTTTTCATAAAAATTATTCGATTTAATAAGTGGATGGTTCTAAATGAGTTGTAAGATATAGTATTGTTTTTTTTCATTTATACCATTGTGTAAAAAAATATGCATTACACATAACCATCAGTATTGTAAATAAAAAAAGAACTGTTATCACCTATATGCATAAATGGCCACGGCTGGTCGGCCACGCCTTGCCGGTAAAGGGGTCAAAAGCTGCTGCCTAGCCCCGGGCGTGGGCAGCACGGGGGCCGGGGGGGAGCACGGGCGTACAGGTGCCGGGAGGCCAGCCGGTGGCGCTCCTCCTTTGCTTTTGATCATAAAAAAGGGGCCATATCAGCCCCTTTTGTCGTTGTCTTTGTGTTTGGCTTTACTCTTCAAGTGCAGCCACACCGGGTAGTACTTTGCCTTCCATGTATTCGAGCAGGGCACCGCCTCCGGTCGAGACGTAGGAGACTTTGTCGCCGTAGCCGAGGTTGTTGACGGCAGCTGCGGAATCACCCCCACCGATCAGGGAAAAACCGCCTTTTTCGGTGGCACTCACCACGGCCTGGGCAATGGCATTGGTGCCGTTGGCAAAGGTGGGCATTTCGAATACGCCCATTGGGCCATTCCAAAGGATGGTCCTGGATGTTTCGAGGATGGAAGAAAATACGCTGATGGCTTCCGGTCCGATATCGAGCCCCATCCACCCTGATGGGATGCTATGGTTGTCGGCGATGCTGTGGTTGGCATCGTTGGCAAATTTGTCAGCGATTACCGAATCTTTGGGCAGCTGGAGGTTGACGCCTTTTTCCTTGGCTTTGGCGATCAATGATTTTGCCAGGTCGAGTTTGTCTTCTTCCACGAGGGAATTGCCGACAGATCCACCCAGGGCTTTGAAAAATGTGTAGGACATGCCGCCTCCGATGATGAGGTTGTCAACGGTATCCATCAGTTTTTCGATGATGAGGATTTTGTCCGATATTTTGGCTCCTCCCATGATGGCCGTAAAGGGCCTTTCGGCTTTTTCCAATACTTTCTTGGCGTTTTCCAGTTCGGCACGCATGACATAGCCACAGCATTTGTCGCTAAAGAAGTTGGCAGCGACGGTCGTGGAAGCATGGGCACGGTGTGCGGTACCAAAGGC
>JAOUOM010000273.1 GCA_029880385.1 Cyclobacteriaceae bacterium
TGGCCGGGACGGTGATTACTTCGCCCCGAAAGTCAAACACCACCCGTGCTCCGGATGGGGAAACCGACGCACTTCGAATGTATGAGGCACCCGACACATAGCGTGGGCGTAGCTCAAGCAAATCTGCCGCGATCCCGATTTTGAGGCGTGTACGGGTGCCGGTTGCCGGATCCATCCGATGCAGGTAGCCACTTTGCTCAAAAACAAAATCACGTCCATTGGCCGAAAGCTTAAGAACAGGAAAATCGTCAAATGAAGTATGCTGGCTTAGCGAACGTGTATCCATATTGAAGGAATACACATTGAATTCACCGTTCCGGTCACTCCTGAAAAACACCGATTGGCCCACCCACTGCGGATTGCTGTCATTGCTGCCATTTTCAGGCTTGGGCACTTCAATAACCGAATGATCGATGACCGAGTACACCCAAATCCTTGTCTGCCTTCCCCCGCGATAGTTTTTCCATTGGTCAAATGCATCAAAAAGGGGCGTATAGGCGATGTACGTACCGTCCGGCGAGTATGCAGCCCAATTGGCATTGGGGATGGGCAGTGATTCGATCCTTCCACCTGTAGTGGCCACCGTATACAACTGGGCATATCGGTTGGTATAGGAATTTCGTTGTGAGGCAAATAATATACGGGTACCATCCGGGCTAAAATCCCTCACCCAATCGGGAGATGGGTGCCAGGTAAGCCGCCTGGGAATACCGCCCGCTGACGGAATGATAAATACATCCGTATTGCCATCATATTCGGCACTGAAAGCAATCTGCGCACCATCGGGTGAGAAAACCGGGTTTGATTCCACCCCTTCATCAATGGTCAGACGTCTTGGATTGGAGCCATCCCGGTCTACGATCCACAGGTCTTCGGCATAGATAAAGGCAATATTATCTTTACTGACGGCCGGATCGCTGAGAAGCCGCGTATCGGAAGTATTTTGGGCTAAAACAGCCGTCTGAATAAGTGAAAGTACCGTCATGATCACGGCACGGAAAGGCATAGAAGTATACATGGGCTTGAATCTGTTAGTTGATATAAAGCTAAGGAAATATTGGAAAACATCCCGGGTTTCCTTTTGATGAAACCATTTGCCATTGTACCAAATGGCCCCACCTGCCAATCCGTAAATAGCCAATTAAAATATATGCCCGTCCGGGTTTTTTCCTTCAAAAAAATTCGATAGCATTGCATCCGTAACGAAAGAAAATGAAGACGATCCTTTCCTCCATGTGTGTATGTTGTCGCAACCATTGGTTTGTGGAAGGGTGAGCTGTGAAATTATAGATTCAAAGCCCTTCCGGTTGGTAGGGCTTTTTTTATGTTAAAAAAATAATAAAATGATACAGGTCTGTTTTATGTCATGCTGTCAAATCATGTGTTGCTGCAACCCGCAATACAGGAAGGCTATGCATGGCAATGAATGACCCCTAATGTCAAACAAAGCAAAACACGAGCCTTCTACACCAGAAGGCTTTTTTTATGTCCGGAAAATACAAAAACATAACCAATAAAAAATGGAAGCAACCATACGAGAAACTACCAACCAGGAAGTAAAGGAAATCACTGTGCAGGAACTGGAAAGATGGAAAGCAACAGGCCACTCGTTTCAACTAATCGATGTACGTGAACCCTTTGAGCATGAAATAGCCAACCTGGGGGGTACCCTGATCCCTCTGGGACAAGTACCGGAACGGACGCATGAAATCGATACACACCGGGACGTAATCATCTATTGCCGCAGTGGCCGCCGTAGTGCAGAGGCTGTGAGCCTGTTGCAGCGCCAGGGAATGACCGGCCTGTACAATCTCCGTGGCGGGATAATCGCCTATGCCACCGAAATAGACGATCGGCTGAATCTTTCATTCTGACCAGCGGCCCACCGGGGAAGGGCATTTTTCGTTCTCAAAAAGCACCGGTTGTCCGCGCAAAAAAGAGGATTTACCAGCCGCTCGCAAAATAAAAACTTGCCCCTGTGGCTTCCTGCGTTACCTTTGCCGGGCAAACGGTCAGTCAAACAGAGAAGGATTGGCACAAAATGAATCTTTATGCATAAATATTTTTACCTGATCCCATTTGTGGTCACATTGGTTGCCTTCACTCAATGTGGAAGCCCACAGGAAAAAGCTGCAGAAACCACGGAAGTTCCTGCCCAGAAGTCCATTGTAATCTACGGGAGCAACAACTGCCCCCATTGCATAGACTTCAAAGCCAAACTTGATGCCAGGGGAATCACCTACACATTTAATGACGTGGAGTTTAGTGACAAGCTGACCCTGGAAATGGTGGAAGTAGTAAAATCATCAAACTATGCCGGTCAGATTTACTATCCTGTGGTAGTGGTAGACAATCGCATGGTATTTGTCAACCCCGAACTTGAAGTGGTAATTTCTGCTTTGCAATAAGGGGTCATGAAGCCGTTTTTTTCATGTAGGGAGCCGGAAAGAGCCAGCTCCCTTACCTGAAGAAAAAAATATTTTCATCCAAGAGTTTTTGCAAACCAGGCTTTCATGACTAGGTTTGCACCATCAAATCGATCTGATTCGGTTTATAAAGAAGCGCTGAGAGACAGGCTCTGTGACGCGCTAGCAACCCCCACCCAAACGGGAAGGTGCTAAGTCCTGATAGATAAATTGATAAGAATATGAACATCAAAACGCACACATTTCAGCTTTTGCTGTCCCCTGCCAGTCTCGCAGGAAGGGTTTTGTTTTCCATTTACTTTGCCGGTAACAGGTATGGTTGCTGTAATGGTTGCATGTGCATGCGCATGTGCTAACCAGATTTGACCCATTCAGGATTTTGAGGTCATCTTACGGACGGGTACACACCCTCCAGGGCACAATCCTACCTATTTCCATTTCAGGTATTTAAAAAAACAAAAAAATGTCACAAGTCTATCAATTCGAAACATTACAGCTCCATGCGGGGCAAGAAATAGATGAAACCACACGGTCCAGGGCCGTTCCCATTTACCAGACTTCTTCCTACACCTTTCGCGATTCCGAACACGGCGCCAATTTATTTGCCCTGAAGGAATTTGGAAATATCTATACCCGGATCATGAACCCGACCACTGATGTTTTTGAAAAACGCGTGGCCGCCCTGGAAGGAGGCGTGGCAGCAGTGGCCACTGGTTCGGGACAGGCGGCTCAGTTCCTGGCACTCAACAACATCCTACAGGCTGGAGAAAACTTCATTTCCACCCCCTACTTATACGGAGGCACATACAATCAATTCAAGGTGGCATTTAAACGACTGGGTATTGAGGCCCGTTTTGCGAAAAGTGACCAACCCGCTGCCTTTGAAAAGCTAATCGACACGAACACAAAAGCGATTTACCTGGAAACCATCGGCAACCCGGAATTCAATATCCCCGACTTTGCAGGCATTGCAGCACTGGCCAAAAAACACGACCTGCCCCTCATCGTCGACAATACCTTTGGGGCCGGGGGCTATCTTTTTCGTCCGATCGAACACGGTGCTGCTGTCGTGACGGCATCCGCCACCAAATGGATTGGCGGTCATGGAACGTCTGTGGGAGGGATACTCATTGACAGTGGAAATTACAATTGGGGCAATGGGAAATTCCCGCAGTTCAGCCAACCCGCTGACGGCTACCATGGCCTGGTGTTTTCTAATGTGTTTGGGATTGACAACCCACTGGGATTGCCAAATATTGCCTTTGCTATCCGCGCCCGGGTAGAAGGCCTTCGCGATTTTGGGCCAGCCATCAGCCCATTCAATTCCTTTTTACTCTTGCAGGGTCTGGAAACCCTCTCCCTGCGCGTACAACGCACCGTCGACAATGCCCTGGAACTGGCCAAATGGCTTGAAACCCGCCCTGAAGTGGAAAAAGTCAATTACCCGGGGCTGGCAAGTAGCCAATACCATGATTTGGCAAAAAAATACCTCAAGAATGGCTTTGGTGGTGTGTTGTCGTTTGTACTCAAAGGAAAAAAAGAACAAACGACCGCTTTGGTTGACAACCTAAAGCTGGTCAGCCATCTGGCCAACGTAGGAGATGCTAAAACGCTAATCATACAACCCTCGGCCACTACACACCAGCAATTATCGCAGGAAGAACAGCTGGCTGCCGGGGTACACCCAAACCTGCTGCGAGTGTCGGCCGGAATCGAACACATCGACGACATTAAAGCGGATTTTGCACAAGCTTTTGATATCATATATGCAAACCATTGAATTGAAGCCGGAAACAAAGACGATTACGATTGAAGAGGCAATCATCCTGGAGGGGGGGCACGTCCTCCCCCGGGTTGATATCTGCTATACAACCATCGGCAAACCCAACAAAGACAAATCCAACGTAGTATGGGTATTTCATGCCCTGACAGGCAATAGCAACCCCCTCGACTGGTGGCCGTGGATCATGGGAAGCGAAGCAGCCTTTGACCCGGAAGAGCATTTTGTGGTCTGTGCCAATGTACTGGGTTCATGCTACGGCACTACCGGGCCCGTGGA
>JAOUOM010000275.1 GCA_029880385.1 Cyclobacteriaceae bacterium
GAATTTCAGGCTGATGCAGACCCCGGTGGGGGCTACGGCCAAATCAAACTGGAAGGAAGTCATTGCCCACCGCGACGATGTGCTGTTAAACAGTATTGAAATATTCCGGGATTATCTCGTCGTTCAGGAGCGTTCCAATGCCCTGACACATCTACGTGTTATCAACCAAAAAACAAAAGAAGAGCATTACGTGAATTTTGGTGAGCCAGCCTATGTCGTTTTTCCCTCCATCAATACAGAATTCAACACCCAGGTATTGCGTTATGGCTATTCCTCACTCACCACACCCAACTCCACCTATGATTACGACATGGGTACCCGCGAAAGCAAACTAATGAAACAACAGGAAGTGGTAGGAGGCCATGACCCATCGGCCTATGCGACGGAACGGATTTTTGTAGAAGCGCGAGACGGTACCCAAGTGCCCGTATCTCTGGTGTATAAAAAAGACAAGCTCAGGAAAGATGGCACCATGCCCCTGGTACTCTATGCCTATGGCTCGTACGGTTCGTCGACAGATCCCTGGTTCAACTCCTCACGCCTCAGCCTGCTCGACAGGGGATTTGTATGGGCCATTGCCCACATACGCGGGGGCCAGGAAATGGGGCGTCAGTGGTATGAAGATGGTAAAATGTTTAAAAAGAAAAACACATTCAACGACTTTGTGGACTGTGCCAGGTACCTGATCAGTGAGAATTATACTTCGCCTGCCCATCTGTATGCCATCGGCGGCAGTGCCGGAGGCCTGTTAATGGGGGCCGTTGTAAACCAGGCACCGGAATTATTTAATGGGGTAATCGCAGCGGTGCCTTTTGTGGATGTCGTATCAACCATGATGGATGAAAGCATCCCGCTTACCACAAACGAATTTGACGAATGGGGCAATCCGAAAAACCTCGAATCCTATGAATACATGTTATCCTATTCACCCTATGATCAGGTTGAGGAAAAGGCCTACCCAAATATGCTGGTAACCACGGGGCTGTTTGATTCGCAGGTACAATACTGGGAACCTGCCAAATGGGTCGCCAAGCTGCGTGACAAGAAAACCGACCAAAACCTGCTGATGATGCACACCAACATGGAAGCCGGTCATGGGGGGGCTTCGGGACGGTTCAAACGATACAGGGAAATCGCACTGGAATATGCTTTTTTCCTTAAAATGGAAGGAACGCTGGAATAGAACAGATTTTATCCAATAAAAAAGGGGTGATGGGGGCGGCCTTCGGCCGCCCCCATCACCCCTCTATATTATCCAATCATTAAAACCGATACTTCACACCAAGCCCGTTTTGTAACCATACGCGAAAGGGCTCATCCAGGACTTCCACAAACACCGTGACGTCAAGCGATAACGATAGCGGTACATCTTTCAGGGTATATTCCAGTCCAAGTATCGCATCCGCTCCTATATCGACATTGGTCAGTCGCCTACTAGTCGCATTATACCATTGATTGCTCCCCGTCAACTGGTAACGATAATTGTACGTGTACGATTGCAGACGAGCCTGCCCACCCAGGCCATAATACCAGACCAGACCGCTGACCGGCTCATCAACCACCTTGCTGATGCTTTTCTGAATCAGGTAATGTACCTGTACACTCATTGGCGTCGTGGAGGTAAAGCCAAGGTACTGGAAATTGCTGTACAGAAAATTATTGGTACTGTACCAATCGATAAACTGCGCATCGTACAGTCCATTGAGGTTAAATGTATACGTGCGCCCTACATTAATTTCCAGGGCATTGTTACTCCCCGTATATTGCTTAAATGTAATGCCACTGGGATCTCCCAGCCGCAAACCAATAGCCCGGTTTTGTGCCGTGGCAGTCATGGAAAAAAGGCCAAGAAAGATCATCCCGGCCAGGTACGATTTCATCTGTACATTCATTGTTTGTTTTCTGTTCACGTGTGTTGATGGTAGATTTTTGTGCCGGACGGCAGTGGGTGATGATTGACTATCGTCCTGTCTTCCCCTCTTCCGTCCATTCAAATGGCAAAAGTATGTCATTATCTCCCAGATTATCATATTGCTCCCCTAATATTTCATGCATCGCCCACTTTCTCATCCCTGCCAAAAGTTCACATAATCACGTATCTTTCAGCCTCAATTGTCAGACTAACCAAGAAAACCATGTACCGACTCGTTATTTACCTGCTCTGCTTCCCCTTTGCTCTTTCGGCACAGACAGCCTGGGATTCCGTCACCATCAAAACCAAGCCTGTAAATGAACGGATCAGTTACCTCGAAGGACGTGGTGGCAACATCGGCGTACTTCACGGACCGGAAGGCATCATGCTCATCGATGACCAATATGCCCAACTAAGCGAAAAAATCAAAGCAGCCCTTACGACCCTCAGCAGCAGTCCCCTCCGCTTTATTGTAAACACCCACTACCATGGCGATCATACCGGAGGCAATGAAAACCTTTCCTCCGATGGTGCCGTCATCGTGGCACATCACAATGTGCGCCAGCGGCTGAGTACCCCCTTTTACAGTACCATGTGGGAACGCGACGTAGAGGCCGTACCCGCTGCCAACTGGCCTGTCATCACCTTTTCCGACAACATCACCTTCTTCCTCAATGGGGAAGAGGTACAGGCAACCTACCTGAAAAATGCCCATACCGACGGAGATGCACTCGTCTATTTCAAGACCAGCAACATTCTGCATGCAGGTGATGCATTCGTTCGTTATGGCTATCCGTTCATTGACGTGTCAGCAGGTGGCACCATCGACGGTTTTATCGCTGCACAGGAAAAAATCCTGTCAATAGCCGATCAAAACACCCAAATCATACCCGGACACGGCCAGCTGTCCGGCATTGCAGATGTACAGGAATTGCTGAAAATGCTCAGGGAAACCCGCGACATTGTGGCCAGGCTCAAAGCATCCGGCCAGACACTCGACGAAGCACTCTCTGCCAATCCACTGGCTGCCTACCACGCACGATGGAGTGGAAGTTTTATCAATTCCGACCTGTTTGTCCGGCTGATCTGGCAAACCATCCCCTAACACCTCGCACAGAACTTTTTTATGAAAAAGGAGCGGCACTGTTGCGCTCCTTTTTCATTTTGTTACCTGCTCTCCGCACCAGCCAACGCCCTGCCTACGATCAGGGCTACATCGTCAGCCTGATCGCCCTTTACAAGGACCCGGACAGCCACACTCCCGCCATTTAGCCCGGATGGAGGCCAGTGCACAGGCCGGTGGGGACAGCCGGTGTACAATGCCTGAACGGTCAGCCCGTATCGCTCCAAAAAAAAAGACAGCATCGCTGTCCTTTTTCACATATCTATCTGTCGCCGGATACTTAATTCTGTCGTTCCCAGGCCATATAGCCGCCACGCAGGTTATAGACCTGTTCAAAACCCAATTTGCCAAGGATGCTGCACGCACGTGCACTTCGTGCACCACTTCGGCAATAAACGAGGTACGTCTTGGATTTGTCGAGCTTGGCCGCCTGGTCTTTGAACATCGGATCCATTACGTTCATATTACGCTGGCCGTTGATCACACCACCCTGCTGCTCGGCACGCGTCCGTACATCAAGGATCACTGTATCGCGCATTTTTTTCATCTCACGAAACGTGTCAACATCGATACTCTTGTATTTCTTTTTGAAAAACGAAAACATATATTTTTTGGGGATAAAATTAGCAAGGCAAAGTAAGGCAATCCGTAACCAATGTTACAATATATCAACCAAAGCGATGAATGAACCGGTGCCAAACAAAGAGATACCGGATCCCGCGATGCCACCAGCGGGGCACGTTCCCTGCTGTACGCCAATGGGGGCTACCACATCAGCAGGGGCTCACGATAGGGGGTCACGCCCTGAATCCATTTTTTCACTTCCGTAAACCCACCCTGTACATGGACGAGCTGCGTAAACCCCTGCCGAAGCATCAAGGACGCAGCCAGTGTGGAACGGTCACCGTGCTGACTGTAGAGAAAATATGCTTCGTCGCGATCAAGCTCGTCTGGTTGGCATTCGATTGCCTCTACGGGGAAATGCCGTGCCCCTTCGATATGCTGACAGAAATATTCGGCCGAAGAGCGCACGTCCAGCATGGTAACGGTAGGCGGGTCGCTGATTTCCGAAAAAACCTCCGGTGAAACCTCCATCAAACTTCCGGTAGCCAGCCCGGCATCAGCCCAGGCTTCCAGTCCGCCATTCAGGTAGCCAAGCACCTGGTCAAAGCCAATCCCTGCCAACCGGGAAATCACCCCTTCTTCCGATCCCCGGTCTGCCACTATCACCAGCGGCTGGCCGGAATCCATGACCAGGCGTGATACCCATGAATCAAACGTGGAACCAAAACCTACCCAAATGGAGCCGGGCACAAATGACCGGACAAATGACGGGCTTGGCCGCGTATCCAAAAGCAGTACCTCCTGATGCTTCACGATCTCCCCTACTGCCCCCGGACTGAGGGCCGTAAGCCCACGCGCCAGAATGGAGTCCATACTTGCA
>JAOUOM010000274.1 GCA_029880385.1 Cyclobacteriaceae bacterium
GGTGGTATGGGCGGCATGGGTGGCATGATGTAATCAGCCCCCTCCCAAACATCAAAAAACCTCCTCCCACACGGGAAGGAGGTTTTTTTTGACCCCACTGACACTGCTATCAGGGAGCGACACCCGACGGCCCTCTGGCACCTGTACGCCCGCTCTCCCTACAGGCCTGCGTGCTGCCCACGATCGGGGCTATACAGCAGGCTTTTGTGCCCTTTACCGGCCACCCGTAGGCACGTTGTTACGCTTTCGTATGGTTGCTTTTCTAATTGCGACGATAGCAAATCATGCATTTTCGAACAAACCCTAAGCGTAGTATTTACTACGCTTTCTTATGACTGCTTTTCTTATTGCTACAATAGCAATGAAATAGCAAAGTCATCGCGAATGCCAGGCCTGGTGCTTCTTTTTTATAAACTACGCCGAGTTAGGGTATTGCCGGTTAGTATGACTGAATTAATACGTCAGTCGGAATATTTAATTTTTCATGGAGTTGTCGTATCATATCCAATGATAACTTTCTCTTTCTGTTTAAGATTTCACTCGCTCTGCTTTTTAGTCCAACGACCTTAGCTAAGTCTGTCTGGGTATATCCCAATTGTTCCATTCGAAATTTGATTGCCTCAATAGGATCCGGTAAATCAATGGGAAAATGTTCATTCTCGTATTGTTCAATCAGAATACCCAATATCTCAAGCTCATCTCCTTCTTTTGTCCCTTTTTTGGCATCGAAAATTAATTCAAGTCTTTCCAAAGCTTGCTGGTAGTCCTTCTTAGTTTTTATGAGCTTCAATTTCATTTTAATCAAATTTTATTCGCGTCAATCTTATCATATTCTTTATGGGTCCCAATAAATCGGATCCACATCATTTGATATTGAAAGTTAATTTTAACGATTAGTCGGTAATTATTTCCTTTAATATTGAAAACAACTCTATTCTTTCCAAGAATGCTTGCTGAGGGGTACTCTTTCTGTATTTCATTGGTATTTTTCCATTCACTTGTTTCAGCCTCCCTGTACCAGGATTTAAGTTGTTGTTCACTATCAGAGTGTTTTGTCCAAAATTCCCGCAGTATTTTCTTCGCAATAACTCTCAATTTTCACCTTTTGACAAAGGTACGCGAAAGTTCCCGTATTGGGAAATATGTCTTTGATAAGTATTTTGAAATTTCAGGAAATGGTAGGCATGACCTCTAACGTTTAGTATATGCAAAGTAGGCGATTACGGGCTTTAAACTTATCAAAGCAATATGATGTTGAAGCGGGTTACAACCCTTGAATTTATCACTTTCACACCTATTTTGCCTATACATTGTTACCACACGTTTATTTTAATCGGCCGGACCAACCCAAGCAAAAGGATTATAGGCTACTTCCCATAAATGTCCATCTAAATCATGGAAGTAACCATGGAAACCACCCCAATCAGATTTTTGAGCTCGCTTTACTAGGGTTGCCCCAGCTTCAACTGCTTGGCCTAAAACTTCTGTAACTTCTTTCTCTGATGACACATTGTGTGCTAGGTTCATTCCGCTATATCCGTTTCCTTGAGAGCTTATACCTGCGTCTTTTGCCAAACTTTCACGATTCGAAAGACCAAGCCAACTCCCGTTCAAATTAAAAAATGCAACTCCAGGAGGAGAATCAAGCATCGGCAATCCTAGCCCATCACGGTAGAATTTTATTGACTCGTCTAAGTTATTGACTCCTAGCGCTACCATACTTATTCTTGGCTTCATATTCTATGTTATTAATTATTCCATAATGTACTTTTTCTTTTGTAAAACCCCACTCCAAAATTCGTCAGAACGCTTTTTCTGCTTTTAGTTGGTATAGTATCTTCGAAGATGGATAATATTCATTTCCCACCTTTTGCCTTTATATCAAATGTCCAGATCCTATAGTTTTCTGGTTCATCGGGTAGTCCGTCCAAGTTACTCCAATGAAAATATTGAAGTTGAGTGTCGGGTTCGGCTCCGCTGGCGCACGCGTGCCGTGTGTGTCCAAAATCTAACCTCCTCTTCGGCATATTCCGCAGGGCATGTCGAAGTGGTGATCAGTAAGGAGCCTGCGGCCCCGCCTTTCTTGTACCTTCCTATTACCCGCTTTTGCTGCCGCCAGCTTGCCACGTATGGACGTTCCACATCCCCTGCCTTCGCCTGCACCTTCGCACCCCCCCTGACTAAAAACAATGCCGCAGTTGATGGCCATTCCCCGTTGGGGATACCGTCAACGAGGGCTTGAAGTACCAACAAACAGTAGCGCAGGCTATTAAAACCCCTTGCCAAAAAAACTGGAGATATCAAAATAGATAGATTTTGTTTTACCCGTCGATGTAATGATTTTCAATACATCATACGGCTTGCCATTATCAAATACCAACGATTGCTGAAGAAATGTAAAACCAGCATAATTACGACGCAGCCAGGCATATTCTTCAGAAATGCTTTTTACGCTAATCGCATTTTCAAAAGAATTGCCTAATTCCCCAAATCTTTCCCCCTCTTTTGTACTCAACCAGTTGGCAAAATCTCCCTGTTGATAAACTGGGGTTTCTTCCCTATTTAATACATCCAGTACTGCCTCCCTGAGTTGGACATAGTCAGAACCTTCTTCGTATGTGTAATGAGCAAATGCCGAAATCGTATCATCCTTAATCAGATGTAGGTAATATTTTTTAGGTTGGGAGCTTGCCAGCGTTGAATCAAGTATGGTCTGTACGCTATACGCTATTTCACCTACCGAATCCAATACTAAAAACTTATGCTTCCAAATCAATATTTCATTTTTATAATCCTCATAACTTTCGAAAGCAAAGATTCTCCGACTGTTCCAGTCGAACTGATCAAAACAATACATTTCGCTCATATGACTTGGAAGAGAGCCCGATTTATACGCCTCACCTAACAGGCTCCGCAAGGTATCCGTTTCATCAATTTCATCAAGTGAGTAATGGATCTGAATCAATTTGGAAACTGCCGAATAATCGTCCGGATAATGAACAAGGTGTTTCCGGAGGGTCAATTTTGCTTCTTCAGGCAAATTACCGAGTTGCTGTGCCAATGCTATATTAAAGCTGCAATTTTGATGCTCTGTGGTATTCAGTTTCATCAATGACAATGCAGTTTGAAAAGCTTCTATTCCTCCATGATACGCTGATAGTTCTAAACTGATCGTGCCAAGTGCCACATAAACATCTGGATCAGTGCTATCCAAATCCAAGGCAAGCTTATAGTATTTACGTGCTGAATCAAGTTCAGACAGGTGATAATATGCCTGGCCTTTTGAACTATAGAAACTGGGTTCGGTCGGGAGCAGGGAAATGGCCTTGTCAAAATTTGGGATCGCTTCCTCAAATTTTTCCATATATGCTAACGTCATGGCCTTGTAATAAAACATGTCATGGTCAATTGGCCCCTTTTCAATGGCCATGTTCATTAGTCGTAAGGCATTTTGATCGTCCTCCGTCATATAGTATGCCATAGCTTTGTAATAAAGGGCTTTGGCCTGTAGTTGATCCGTCTTGCTTTTTTTAAACTTAATTACTTGATCGTAATCAGCATTATCATAATACGCGTTAAGCTTGACAGTATACTTGTCTGGCTGTGCCAATAGCTGTTCACTTAGAATAACTAAAAAAAACATTATCAAGCGCGAAGGTTTCATCAAATTGAATTTTGTATCCATGGCTAATAAAAAATATGGGCGATTTTACCTTTATCAAATATACTCCCATCTTTTCAAACCTAAACAACGGACTGCTGACATCTTTTTGATGGATCGAACATACAGGTGTGCTTATCCTTTTTGAGGTTAAATTGCCCCCTTACCCAAGCGTGACATTCACACGCTTGTGTGTGATTGTCTTTCTTTTTGCTGTGAATGCAAGGAATAAAACCCCCATGGTTTCCGAAAACCTTGGAGGATTGTGGATATGGCCGTGGGCACAAGTCGCTCCATCACGCAGACCTACGCGGGAAGACTTGCGCCAGCTTGGGCTGTCGTCAATATAGAATCTCAAGGCGTCCCTTTCCTCCAACCAACCGTCTGTCTCGTTGGCTTCGACATTCTTCCATCTATGGATAAGTCGTTTGTTAGGGGTTGGGTTTTTGTTTGTCTCCCATCTTATACCTTGATATTTGTTTGTCGGTGTGCTTGCAGGTTTTAAGTAGTCAGAAATAACAGGTATTCCCATTAATTGTCGTCTGCTATTTGCAAGTTGTCCATATTCAGAATTCCTTGTTGTAAAATAGTCTGATAGATATCTATAACCAAAAAATATTATAAAAGCTGAAGACACCCAAAATGACCAATTTGTCCACCATTTGTTTTGCTTTGATTCCATCCTCAGTTGTTAATTGTCGGCTATACTGTTCGCCCATTGCGTCCAACGCTGGGCTAAAATGCGTAGGGCAGTAGAATTACACTAACCTTTCGTACAGCACTTAGCCATGCTAATATTTAAAAATAAATACTTAATG
>JAOUOM010000276.1 GCA_029880385.1 Cyclobacteriaceae bacterium
CAAAATGGCAGATGGTGTGATCCTGCTGGTGGACGCATTTGAAGGGCCCATGCCCCAAACCCGGTTTGTACTGGGCAAAGCACTTGGCCTGGGTCTGAAGCCCATCGTGGTGGTAAACAAGGTGGATAAGGAAAACTGTCGTCCCGACGAGGTACATGAGCAGGTTTTTGACCTGATGTTCCAACTCGATGCCACCGAAGATCAGCTGAGCTTTGAAACTGTCTATGGTTCGTCGAAACATGGCTGGATGAGCCCCGACTGGAAAGTGAAAACAGACTCCATCACGCACCTGCTCGACAAAATCATCGAAATCATCCCTGCGTCACCCTTCAAAGAGGGTGTGCCTGTGATGCAGATTACGTCACTTGACTTCTCCACCTTCACCGGACGAATTGCCATCGGAAGGGTATTTCAGGGTACACTCACTGAAGGCCAGGTATTGGGATTGAGCAAAAAAGACGGGAAATTACAAAAAGTAAAAATCAAAGAACTCCAAATATTTGAAGGTCTCGGCAAACGAAAAGTATCGGAAGTCCGGTGTGGGGATATCTGTGCCGTCACGGGAATTGAAGGCTTTGATATCGGCGATACGCTGACAGACTTTGACAAACCGGAAGTCCTGCCCCGTATCTCCATCGACGAACCCACGATGAGCATGCTTTTCGCCATCAACGACTCACCGTTTTTTGGAAAGGAAGGCAAATTCGTTACCTCCCGCCACCTGCGCGATCGACTGATGAAGGAAACCGAAAAAAACCTGGCATTACGTGTTCAGGAGACCTCCTCGGAAGACAAATTCCTTGTGTTTGGTCGCGGCGTACTTCACTTGTCGGTACTCATCGAAACCATGCGTCGGGAAGGCTATGAACTACAGGTAGGCCAGCCTCAGGTACTTTTCAAGGAAATTGACGGCCAAAGACACGAACCTATTGAGCACATGGTAATCGATGTGCCCGAAGATCTGGCCGGAAAGGTAATCGAACTGGCTACCCAACGTAAAGGCGAACTGAAAATCATGGAGCCAAAAGGCGCTATCCAGCACCTGGAATTTGACATTCCGGCACGCGGACTGATTGGCTTGCGAAACAACATGCTGACGGCCACGTCGGGTGAAGCGGTCATGACCCATCGCTTTAAGGAGTACCAGCCGTACAAAGGCAGCATTCCGGGCAGGATCAATGGCTCGTTGATCTCCATCGAAGGAGGCGTAGGCACACCCTATTCCATCGATAAGCTACAAGACAGGGGCTTTTTCTTTGTAGACCCGGGCGTAGAAGTATATACCGGTCAGGTAATCGGCGAACACAGCCGCAGCAATGACCTGGTGGTCAATATCCTGAAAGGCAAAAAACTCACCAACATGAGGGCCTCCGGCTCTGATAACAACGTGAAAATAGCCCCGGCTAAAAAATTCAGCCTGGAAGAAGCCCTCGAATACATCCAGAAAGATGAATATGTGGAAGTAACGCCCAAGTCGATCCGGATGAGAAAGATATACCTCGACGAAAACGAACGAAAAAGAAAGGCGAACTCAATCGAGTAAACACCATTTAGCTCCCTTTACTACCATCTGTACAAAACAAAAAAACCATTGATCACCAGATGAGTATTATTGAGTTGTAACAAACTCAATACATGAAAGGATTTATCTGCGCCATCACGGTAGTGGTATTCGCTACCAGCCCGCTTTTTTCACAGGAAAAATATACGGTCAGCCTCGACCTGGCATCCGCCCGGGAAGATAAGCTGACCGTTGTGGTTCGGCCCCCTGCCATCAACCGGGATACGATCGAATTTCACATGCCCAAGATCGTGCCCGGTACCTACAGCATTTCCGATTTTGGAAGGGTCGTTAGCGGGTTTCAGGCTTTGGACAACAACGGAATGCCCCTGGATGTCGTCCGGCTGTCGGTAAACAGGTGGCAAATTGCCAATGCCCGTTCGCTTCACTCCATTACCTACCGCTGCGACGATACCTTCGACAAGTCAAAAGAATACAGGGACAACTTTATTTTTGAGCCGGGAGGTACAAACATTGATGCCGACCGGGAGGCATTTGTCCTCAATACCTTTGGCTTTGTAGGCTATGTGGAAGGCATGAAGTTTTTTCCGTTCGAGCTCCGGGTTTCGCATCCCTCCCAATTGTATGGGGCCACTTCCCTCAAACGAGCCACATCATCTGCCGAGGAAGACGTATTCACAGCCGACAACTACAATTTCCTGGCAGATGCCCCCATCCTCTACTGCCGTCCGGACACCGTGACCAAAAAGCTGGCCGGTGCTGATATTTTGGTGGCGGTCTATTCCCCCAACGGGGTATTAAAAGCCCGGGAGGTCATGGACAAACTCAACGACCTGATGGAGGCCCAGGCACAATACCTCGGCGGATCCCTGCCTGTCGACCGCTATGCCTACCTCGTCTATCTGTTGGACAAACCCACCCTCACAGGTGCCATGGGGGCACTTGAGCATTCCTACTCTTCGCTCTACACCCTGCCCGAAGCAAACATTGATCTGCTGGGCCAGACCATCCGCGACGTGGCCGCACACGAGTTTTTGCATATTGTCACTCCTCTCAACATCCATTCGGAGCAAATCCATGAATTTGATTATATCGACCCCAAAATGTCCAAACACCTGTGGCTCTATGAAGGGGTGACTGAGTACAGTGCCATGCAGGTACAGGTACGCAATGGGTTGTACAGCCCGGACGTGTTTTTGGACAATATAAAAGAAAAAATGAGTGAAGCCGCTACCTACCCATTGGTAGCCTTCACCGAAATGAGCGAAAAAATCCTGGAACCGGATTTTGAGCCCATGTACCCCAATGTATATGCCAAAGGGGCTCTGATCGGCATGTGCCTGGATTTGCACCTGCTTCACTATTCGGATGGAAAAATGGATTTGCGCAAATTGCTGGGCCTTTTGTCCCAAACCTACGGGCCAAACCTTGCCTTTGAAGATGCCCGTCTGTTTGACATCATCAACGAATTAACACAACCCGAAATCGGCGAATTCCTCCAAACATACGTCGGCACTGCCAACCCGCTCCCGCTGGTGACGTGCCTGGCATGGGCCGGCATCCAATATGAAGTGGCAGAAGAACTGGAGGTGGCAACATTGGGAAATATTGGGTTGGGCCTGGGCGAAAATCAGGAAATCATGGTAACGGATGTCTCGCAGATGAATGCATTTGGCCGGAAGGTTGGGTATAAGGAAGGGGATGTTTTCCAGTCAATCAATGGCACGGCACTATCACTCAGCAATGTCCAAAAGGCACTGGAGGAATTTCAATTGCAGACAAAAAGAGGACAAAAAGTGAAAATCACGGTGATCCGGGAAGGCAAGGCTATGACCTTAAAGGCCAAGGCCATGACCATTCGTTCGCAGGGGGTCACCATGTTATCCTTTGATCCAAACGCCGATGAAAACCAGTTACTGGTTCGAAAAAACTGGTTAGGCGTTGATTTTTAAGAAGTTTTAACAATATAAATTATCCATTTCGTTAAATATCATGTAAAATTGACCATAGTCAGATGTACCGAATAAATTTATCGCCATGAATTTCAAGAAAATACTTCCGATAGTTCTTGCCCTTGGCACCCTCCTCGCATTTTTTCTTTTTTTCCGTGGGGGAAAAAATGAAGTAGCCAATGAAATCATCGTGCCGGTAAAGCAGGGCGAATTTGTCGTAGACATCAATACCTCCGGTTCGCTTGAAGCAAAAAATTCGGTGAAAATAACCGGCCCGCAAGGCCTGCGGACGTATCGCATCTGGAATGTGACCATACAAGACATCATCGATGAAGGAACGTATGTCAAAAAAGGACAATACGTGGCGAGACTGGATCCGTCCGAACTGACAGGGAAAATAAATGATGCCCAGTTGGAAGTGGATAAAAAGCAATCCTTATTTACACAAACCCGGCTGGATACCTCCCTCACCATGCGGCAGGCAAGGGACGAATTGATCAACCTGGACTATTCCGTCCGTGAAAAACAACTGGTACTGGATCAAAGCCAGTTTGAGCCACCGGCCACCATCCAAAAGGCACAGATCGATCTGGAGAAATCCATCCGTGCACTGCAGCAGGCAAAAGAAAATTATGAAATCAAGCGGCAACAAAATGTGGCCAAAATGCAGGAAGTAGCCGCCTCACTACAAAAAGACCTGAACGAACTCAAAGGCCTCAGGGATCTGGCAAGCCAATTTGTGGTTATGGCACCTGAAGACGGCATGCTGATCTATCAAAAAAGCTGGGACGGCAAAGCCATCAAGTCCGGCTCCCAGATCGGGGCATGGGATCCCGTCGTTGCCACCCTCCCCGACCTGAGTACGATGCTGTCAAAGACATTTATCAATGAAGTGGACATACGCAAGGTAAAGCCGGGACAAATGGTAGAAATCGGTTTCGATGCATTTCCTGAAAAAGTGGTGTCAGGCAAGGTGATCAAGGTAGCCAATGTAGGCGAA
>JAOUOM010000277.1 GCA_029880385.1 Cyclobacteriaceae bacterium
CATTAACTCCCGTTTTGCCCGGATGCAGTTGACGGCTGTAACGGGAAAGGCAGTTTACATTTGTTTAGTTTTTTAACAAAAGCCAGATCCTTTAAACGGTATTTCTCAGGTACATCACGCTCGTCTATGACCAAAACACCGTGCATTGCCATGTATTTGATTTCCGGCTTTACTTTTTTCAGGTAGTCTGGGGATATGCGGCGATACGATAGATGGAGGAAGTTTGGGCTGTTTCCAATCAACACCTGTTTTGAGAGCAACTTATTTTTTGAAAATATAAGGACGGTTTCAGGCGATAATGAACTGCCCGAAGAGTCGTTTGACAGCAGGGTTTGGATTGCACCAAGTTCAGCAGGGGTAAATTTTATCGAATCATATACGGAGTTGTGAAATTTGTAGTTCAAATAATCCGGATCCCATGAAGCGGACAATTTGGTCGTTCGCGAACATGGATGACTATATACATATCCATTAAGTTCATAACCGTATAGCAGGTAGTACGTGCCTACCTCCAGTTTTTGGCCGCAGGATAATGGCGAGCCGATAGTGAGTATTGTCTGGTTGGTAGGGTTTCCTTTCCAGATTTGTCCGATTTCGATCCGGTAATACAGGGAATAGGCACTATCTATTTCTTCAACGATTTTGGCAGTTGCGATTACATCCGATTCGGAGATGGAATAATCAAGATTCGTGGGGTTTCCTGTGACATAGATGCATTCGCAAGCCAGGGAACGAAAGCACAAACAATGAATTCCAATGACCAGAAATAACCGTATGCCCATAGGGTGCTGTGAAAATTGGTTCATTGATCCAATATAATATTTTTTATCCTGTTTGTTACCATCGATTCCCTTGCTATATAGCCCTGATGGTGGGCAGCACGCAGGCCTTGTGGGGACAGCAGGATGGCAGAATGTAAGTTGCGGGTAGCTGGCGCTCCACCGGTTCCTGCATCTTTTGCTCAAATTTCCACGTACGCCGGATTTTATTCATTCATTTCTTCCCTAACTTTTCGGCCAAATGAACGAATTGAAAGACCTCCTCTCCCCCTATCCGCTTGAACCCGCCACTATTGTGCCACTGGAGGGCTATGGCAGCTGTAATTACCAAGTAACCGATACTCAGGGCCGTACGTTTGTCCTGAAGCACCATACCGACCCGGCCACCTTTGGCCTGATTGCTGCCGAAAACACATTAATGGATTACCTGGCCGCACGCCTGCCAGTAGAATTGTCGCAGCCGGCCTTTCCCATGCTTCATCGCTATGAGGATGGCACATTTTCACGATTACTGGGTTTTGTAGCGGGTACTTTTTTGGCTGAAATACCCAAAACCGAGGGCGTGCTGCATGATTTCGGCAAAAAAATCGCACTTCTGGACAGGGAATTACTGGCCTATCGCGATCCCTGGATCGAATCCTACCGCCACGACTGGGACCTTAGCCAATGCCTGCTGTCGTGGCCCAATGCCCGGCACATTCCGGAGGCCTCCCGCCGCAAGCTCGTCGACTTTTATTTTGACCAGTACCGCCAGGAAATCGTGCCTGTTATTCCGCAACTGCGCCATTCCATCATCCACAACGACCTCAATGACTGGAATGTACTCACTACCGACGGATTGATAAGCGGGTTTATCGATTTTGGGGACATCTGCTATGCCCCGCTTATTAACGAACTGGCCGTAGCCCTTACCTATGTGATGTTGTCCGGGCCGGATCCCGTGCAGGCAGCCCTGCCGGTGATCAGTGCCTATCAGCAAATTCTTCCCCTTACCGGTCAGGAAATCGAACAGTTGCCGGTGTTGATAGCCGCGAGGTTGTGCCAGAGTGTGTGTCACTCCGCTGCCAAAAAGGCTGCCGGTGGTGATACCTCGTACATCCTCATCAGCGAAGCACCTGCGTGGCAGCTACTGGAACAATGGGTAACCCTAAACCCGGTATTCCTTAAAAATAAATTTCGCGAAGCGGCTGGCCTTGCAAAAACCGATTTCGCCGATAAAACCCCGAATATCCGGGCACTACGCCAAAAACACCTGGGCAAATCACTAAGCCTGAGTTACAACGATCCCATCCATATGACCGGAGCAGCCTTTCAGTATATGTACGATGCTGCAGGTCATACCTACCTGGATGCCTACAACAATATTCCCCATATCGGTCACAGCCACCCCAAAGTATCGGAAGCCATTTCGAGGCAAACCCGACGGCTCAATACCAATACACGCTACCTGTATGATTCCATCGCAGCCTACTCGGAACAACTACTGGCGTATTTTCCTGAAAAACTCTCTAAAGTTTTCTTTGTCAATTCCGGAAGTGAAGCTTCGGATCTGGCCATTCGCATGGCCCAGACATACGCGCGGCGTGAACACCTGCTGGTGATGGAACATGGCTACCATGGCAATACGCGCATGGGCATCAACATCAGCTCTTACAAGTTTGATGGCAAGGCCGGTACAGGAGCTCCCTCGTTTGTCACCACACTGCCACTCCCCAAAACCTATCAGGGAAAATTTTCCACCGGTGAGGCCTATGCCAAAGAAGCCATAGCCCTGATCGAAAGCCTGTGGCAATCGGGTATCCAACCGGCAGCCTTTATTGCCGAACCGATTTCAGGATGTGGCGGGCAGGTCCCGCTGGCTCCCGGCTATCTGGCAGCCCTGCGCCCCTATCTTTCCCAAAAAGGAATTGTCTGTATTATGGACGAGGTGCAGGTTGGCTTTGGCCGTCTGGGCGATCATTTCTGGGGGTTTGAGATGCAGGGGATCGTACCGGACATGGTGGTGCTGGGCAAGCCCATCGGCAATGGCCATCCGATTGGGGCAGTGGTCACTACCGATGCCATTGCAGATGCCTTTGCCAATGGGATGGAATTTTTCAGCTCTTTTGGGGGCAATCCCGTCTCCATGGAGGTGGCACAAGCCGTGTTGGATGTGATGGAAGCCGAACAATTGCAGCAACAGGCCAAAGATACGGGCGACTATTTTGCCCGTATAGCACAGGGACTTGTCTCAGACTTTCCCCACATTGGTGACATCAGATGCCAGGGCCTGTTCCTGGGGATGGAGTTTACCGATCCGGCTACAGGCCAGCCGGCTACCCAAATGGCCAATCGGATCAAAAATGCCATGAAAGACCACTTTATTCTGACCAGTACCGATGGACCTTTCGACAATGTGATCAAGCTCAAACCCCCGCTTTGTTTCAATCGTGCCAATGTCGATCAGTTTTTCGATGCGTTTGTAGCCGTGATGAAAAAATAAGAAGCGCTACGGACTCGCCCTCTGGCTATTGTACACCCGTGCTCCCCACAGGCTAGCGTGCTGCCTACGCCCGGGGCTATGGATCAGGATGTTGTCTTGTTTATATCCGCACGGGACTCTGGGGCTTTAAAAGGGAGAAGATTTTCGTTGCAATAAAGAATAAAGAGCTGGGTTTTTGTTGCACATTTTGCCAAAATGGTCATGCTCGAAGGATAGAATCAGACTTTCCGGGGAGGTTTGACATCCGCAAGCACTGTTTTTGGATGCTGTGCATCTACCTTCTTTGTTGGCCCGGTACCCCGTTTTCCCCGGCCTTACCAGGGAACTAGTTTTATGCTGGTAAACACCTTAGAGAAGGTGGATCAATCACATAAAATGAGATAACAATGAAAAAAAATGTCGTTTTACTAATGCTGTTACTGCTATCGATGTATAGTGGTTTTGGCCAGGCTGCTTTTGGCCTATCGCCTGGATTGGGGTTTTCAAGTGCTTATTTTGGTACGAAGAAAACTAAGGTTATGATCTATGCCGGATTGCAACATGTGGGTACCAAATATAACTACCAGGAAAGCGGGAAGCGATTTGACTTTAACCTGAACCGAATTATCAACTACGACAATACCACCACCTTTAAAGGGAGCCTTTTCGTACCAAATGTTGGCTTTCGCTTGTATCTAAAAGAAAACGAACAGCTCAAGACCTACTTTAACCTGAACCTGGCCAAGCCGTTTGTTTCCGGAAAAATGGAAGAAAACGGAACAGAAAATGTGGAATTTGGCGAAGATGTGAAAAAGTTCAGGATGTTCGGTGGGGAATTTGGCTTTGGTACAGAATACTATTTTACCAGTCAGTTTGCCCTGGGTGGCGAATTCGGGTTACGCTACCTGCGACTGAAATACGACGACACAAGGGATGACTTGATTTTTGATCCAAACACCGGCAATGATGTTGCTTCCGTCACGACCATTTCCTTCAAATCAAAGGCAAGCCCAACCTATTCAAGGATTGTCTTTAATTACTACTTTTAGTCAGCAAAACAAGGGGTATCCAAATGGATACCCTTTTTATTTTCCGTGAGGCCATTCCCGTGCATTCTCCGTAAGGAATGGGTTGGCCTTTACTGGCGGTTGGCTTTATGCCATTTCCATACGGTGTTGACAATCGTCACTTTGCATCCAAATAACGGCGCTTCATTTCCTTCACGGATATT
>JAOUOM010000278.1 GCA_029880385.1 Cyclobacteriaceae bacterium
AACAAAGCATTCAGTTTGCCAATGAACTGTTTAGAAGAATACTGATTGATTATGAAACCGGGGAGGCTTCTGTGATCGATACCATACAAGCCAAAATAACGCTGCAGACACGTATGGCCTCATTTGAAAAAGCAAATTATGAGTTCATCAATAGTGGCTTGATCCTTTCCACCCATCTGTGGACCAGCGAATTGGCTCCTTTGGAGCTTTCGCCGCAGGCCATTCCCGATCCGGAAATTGCACTTCAACCAAACACCCCCTATCCCCTCCACGACCTGCTGGCCTTTGCCGAAGAAAATCATCCCGAAATACAAAAACTTAATGGGAAAAAGAAGCAATTGGCTATTGAACGAAAATGGAACCTGGAAACGCTGAAACCCCGTCTTGATCTCAGCTATACCCTGATCGATGCACCACTAAATCCATCAGGAGATTTTGTCCCCATTACCTTTACGGACAACTATAAACTTGGAGTTGACTTTTACGTGCCCCTGTTTTTACGAAAGGAAAGGGGTAAGCTCGAAAAAACCAACCTGAAATTAATGGAAACCGATTATTCGCTCGACCAGCGCAAACGGGAACTGGCTGCCACCATCCAAAGCCGCCATGCCGAAATAAAGATGGCAGAAACACTGACCCGGCAGTACAAGGAAATGGCTGAAAACTATCATCAACTCCTACAGGCAGAATTTCTCAATGTCGACCTGGGTGAAAGTGATTTATTCAAACTTACCATTCAACAGGACAAATACATTGAGGCACAAATCAAATACATTCAAAACCTGGTGAAATTTCAAAAAAGTAAAATTGAAATACTGCACGACACGGGTTATCCCTTATTGGCCCTGGCCCCGGTCACCCGCCCGTAACAAAATAGAAAACTGTTCACTTTTGAACAATCTTTTTATTCGCTATCTTTCAATAAAATGCCACTGAAACCGCACAGGCACTTTTCAGCAGATTGGCATTATTTCTGTCATTATTGGGCTAAATTCAAAAAAAGTGGACAAAGAACTCGGAAAAATATTGATCATCGATGACGATGAGGATGTATTGCTGGCAGCCAAAATGCTCTTGAAAAAACATGCACAGGAAGTCCTTATCGAAAAAAATCCAAAAAAAATCCCCTTCCTCCTCAACAACGATACCTACGATCTGATCCTGCTCGACATGAACTTCAGCAAAGACATTACAAGCGGGAAGGAAGGGTTTTACTGGCTGGAGCAAATACTGGAAAAAGCTCCCAAAGCCGTGGTAATCCTCATCACGGCCTTTGGTGATGTGGAAATGGCCGTAAAGGCACTGAAAGCAGGAGCTACGGATTTTGTCCTCAAACCCTGGCAAAATGAAAAACTCCTCGCCACCTTGTCCAGTGCTACCAAACTCAAAAAATCGTATGAAGAAGTCAGCCAGCTACAGCAAACCAGAAAGCAACTCATCGAAGACAGCAACCTGGCATTCAAAGATATCATAGGAAACAGCCAGAAAATCCGGGAAATATTTTCAATCGTCGATAAAGTAGCCGGTACGGATGCCAATATCCTGATCCTGGGCGAAAACGGCACCGGTAAGGAACTCATCGCCCGGGCGATCCATCAAAAGTCACTGCGTCGCGACAATGTATTTATCAGTGTCGACATGGGTGCTATCACCGAATCTTTGTTTGAAAGTGAATTGTTCGGACACAAAAAAGGATCTTTTACCGATGCCAAAGAAGACCGGGCCGGCCGATTTGAAGTCGCCAATAAAGGCACATTGTTTCTCGATGAAATCGGAAACCTCAGCTTGCCGCTACAATCTAAATTACTGACCGTCCTCCAACAACGCCACGTAACCCGAATAGGATCCAACAAACCCACTGATATTGATATCCGCCTCGTTTGTGCGACCAACATGCCGCTCTACGATATGGTGGCTGATGGCGAATTCCGACAGGACCTCCTCTACCGTATCAATACCGTAGAAGTCCACCTGCCCCCACTCCGCGATCGCCTTGAAGATATTCCGGCACTCGCCGACCATTTTGTGAAAATTTATAGCCACAAATACCGTAAACACGTCCATTCTATTTCTGCCGGTGGCATTAAAAAGCTGCAATCCTATAACTGGCCCGGAAATATCCGTGAACTGCAACATGCCATTGAACGAACCATCATCATGAGTGACAACACGACGTTGGGCCCCGATGATTTTTTCTTCCTGATCCAAAAACAAGATTCCCCCTCAACTGCCGATGCAGACTCCTTCAATCTCGACGATGTAGAAAAAAGCGTGATCCAACGTGCAGTAAACAAACACAACGGCAATATTTCCAAGGCCGCCCGGGAGTTGGGACTCACACGGGCATCCCTCTACCGTAGGCTGGAAAAATATGGACTTTAAAAACAGGAAATTCAAACTACTGGTACGGCTGACCATCCTGTTGGCCACCATGTTCCTGTTTGTAGACCTGTTCTACTCCGGCTCCTATACCCTTTCGAAAATCCTCGTGTTTCTCCTGATTACCCTACAGGTCATTTACCTCTACCTGTCGCTGGAAAAGAGCAATCACGAGATCGTAGGATTTCTCAAAACCATCCAATACGAAGATTTCACCCACACCTACCCAAATCCCAAAAGCGGGACAAGCCTGGATACCCTGTACCATGAATTTAATGAAGTAATCCGAAAATTCAGGGAAATACGTGCCGACAAGGAGGCACAATACCAATACCTGAAAACCATCGTGCAACATGTGGGGATTGGGATTGTCACATTTGACAAAAAAGGGGAAATCCAAATCATGAATGCCTCAGCCCGCCGGCTTTTAGGAGTAGGCCCGTTAAAAAACATAAACCAGCTCCAAACCATAAGCGAAGAGCTGATCAGATCGGTAAATGAACTGCGGACAGGGGGCCGTGACCTGATCAAGATAACCCGTGATGGCGAAGATAGCCAGATCGCCATCTATGCCATCGAACTATCCCTGCGAGGCAAGGATTTCAAGCTCATTTCCCTCCAAAACATCCAGTCCGAACTGGAAGAAAAGGAAATGGAAGCCTGGCAAAACCTGATCCGGGTGCTCACCCACGAGATCATGAATTCGGTGACGCCCATTTCCTCCCTGGCTGCCACAGTAGAGGGTGACCTGGATGATTTCCTGAAAAAAGAGGGAAGTATTTCATTCGAAAAAGAAACCCTGGAAGAATACCACCTCGCCGTAAAAACCATTCATAACCGCAGCGACAGCCTGATCAAGTTTGTGAGTGATTTCCGAAACATGACCCGGATCAAACATCCCAACCTGGAAGAAACACCCATCGCAGAACTTTTGGAACATGTGATTTCATTGTTGAAAAATGAAATGGATGATAAGCAAATTGAGCTCAAGGTAAACATTGTACCCGCAGACCTCACGGTATTGATCGATAAAGAACAGATAGAACAGGTACTCATCAACCTCATGAAAAATGCCATTGAGGCATTGGCCGAAAATGAGGAAGACGGAAAATCATCCAAACAGCTTAACCTAAAAGCATGGAAGAGTGAGTCAGAAGGTGCCTATGTCTCAATTGCCGACAATGGTACCGGGATAGACGAAGAGGCCTTGAAGAAGATATTTATCCCGTTTTTCACCACCAAAAAACACGGTTCGGGTATCGGCCTCAGCCTGTCCAAGCAGATCATGCGGCACCATCGCGGCACCATTTCCGTAAAATCTGCCCTGAATGCAGGCACAGAATTTACACTAAAATTCAGCCAGTAGGAAGTCTTTTGATTATCTCCTGTGATATGGCCAATATTGTCTCACATCTGCTGTGCCCGTCCCTTTTTTTCGATGACCATTCCAGGAGGCATAAACCATGCTACCGGATGCTCCCCCCGGCAGCATAGGCTATTCGATTATTTAGTTCGGCAATGGTATGGATTGTGCAAAATCATCATCCGTGATCGTATAGACGTATACCCCCCCTTTATCGATTTCATACGCATCATTCAGCAAAATATTCCTGTCGCTGGACAATGAAGCAGAAAATGGCAAGTACGTGGAATCATTGAAAACCACATTTACTGAATCTGCATTCAGAATAATATAGGGATGTAAATCTGACTCCTTAATGCCTTTATTATCAAAACGAAAATCATATTTATTGTCAAAATCAGACAGATTAAGTTGATAATATGGCATTTCGTTATCGTGGATAAAATCAAATTTTATTTCATACTTAGAAATATTCACAATTCGGTAATCTCGACTTACGTATTGATCACAACTCAGGAAAAATACCATCGATCCCATAATGATATATAAACTCTTTTTTGATAAAATCTTCATGTCAATGCCAGTTAGCAAATAATTCATTCAAAAACCCCTCTGTGTTATTAACAAGCCGGATGGGGCTACCCGGCAGCATACTTTATATTATAAGGATATAACTAATTGCAATCGATCAC
>JAOUOM010000280.1 GCA_029880385.1 Cyclobacteriaceae bacterium
AGTCCTTCGGGAAACGGGCCGGAAACCGAAACCAATTGTGGTCGTACCGAAATCAACTGTTCGTCTGACACGGCACGAAAAGCATTTAACCTACCTTTTCCCAGTTTCCCCTCAAAAGTTTTGTTGGCTGCCAGCAGGGAAATATCGTCGGTGGTGACACGGATACGTTCCATCACCTGCCGGGCATTGAGCGACGGAAAACGCGCACGTACCAGGGCCGCTGTGCCTGCAACCATCGGTGCAGCAAAGGATGTGCCGGTGCCGGTGGTGTACGATTGGCCGTTGGTCGTCGTGAAAATAGCTGAACCGGGAGCGACCAGGTCCACGCTTTGGTGAAAAGTCGAAAACGATGCCTTTGTGTCGTCCGAATTTGTTGCAGCCACTGACAGCACATCGTCATACGCAGCCGGGTAAAAAGCTTCATCTATGGATGAATTGCCTGCGGCAGCCACCACCACCACGTCTTTTTCGCGGACAGCATAGGTGATGACATCCTGAGCATATGGCGAGTACGATCCGGTTGAGCCCCAGGAAAGGTTGATGACATCATAGCCGTTATCGGCGGCATACAAAATGGCATCATACGCACCCATTGATTCATTGGACTCAGACGTGAAAATTTTAAGGGCACTCAGGGTCGTATGGTACCCCACACCAGCGATGCCCAGGGCATTGTGGGTCATGGCCCCGGCTATGCCACTCACCCGTGTGCCATGTGGGTCATAATCGGCCTGTGGATAGGGGTCATTATTGGCAAAATCATACCCCATGTGGTCATCAGTTACACCGTTTCCGTCATCGTCGAGGCCATTCAGGCTGTCACGTGTTACCAGGAACTTCCCTTTCAGATCCTGATGTTCCAGGTCTGCACCCGTATCGATAATTCCCAGGACGATTTCTTTGCTTCCTTTGGTGACATCCCAGGCTTCATACGCTTTTATCAGGGCGAGGTAGCTTTGTTGTCCGCCCCGAGCGGCATACGGGTCGTCGGGTTGGTGGAGGAGGGATTCCCTGAAGAGCGGTTCTGCATACAAAACCCCTTCAAGTCGTGCCAGTGAATCGCACACTTGCCGGATATTGTGGCCGGGGGCGATACGAAATTTCAGGATGCCATCGAGAACCGACGGGCTGCTGGTACGGGCATCCCTTGCTACCTTACGTACCGGCCGCACCTTTGCGTCGATGGCCAGGGGTGCCAGTTGATCCGGACCGAACTGCGTGGATCCTTTTTTTAGCTTTACGACGATTTCCCCACTGTACGCAGGCGGGTTTTGCGCACAGAGGGGCGCCAGGGCAATGACAAATACAATCAGACTGCTAATCCACCTGCCCATCTTCCGGCTTTTTTCAGGTCACGGCCATTTTACGGACAACCTTGCTGAATATTCCGGGAAAAAACCGCTTCAAATAGATGCCGCCGACTTCTTTCAGGCCGCCGATGTAGACCTCTTCTTTGTCTTTGGTAATCGCCCGTGCTATCTGCCGGGCACATTCTTCGGCCGACATTCCGTTTGCCTGGGCATTGTCCATTTTGGCCTGTTTGGATCCGTCGCCCATCAGTGCATTTACCGAGATATTGGTGTGGATAAAGCCCGGACAAATAAGACTTACTTTGATATTGTCGTCGTGGTGTTCGGCCCTGAGGGCGTCATAAAAACCATGAAGGGCATGTTTGGAAGCCGAATAGGCCGAACGTTTCGGGGTACTGATGATGCCAACGGCCGAGGTGATCACCACATGGTGTCCGCCTCCCCGCTTGATCATGTCGGGCAATAAGGCTTTGGACAGGGTAATGGATCCAAAATAATTTACTTCCATCACCCGACGGTCTACTTCCATGCTGGTGTTGATGGCCCTGTCGCGCTGGCTGATGCCACCATTATTGATGAGGATATCTATTTTACCAAAAAAACTGGCAGCTTCTTTGGCCTTTTGTGCCAATGAAAAATTATCTGACAGGTCAAGGGGCAGGCACATGATCGAATCGGGATTCGCACAGTGCGATTTCACCCGCTCCAGTTCTTCCAGTCTGCGGGCCGACAGGATCAGCCGTGTTCCGGTGCGGGACAGCTCATACGCCAATGCCTCTCCGATACCCGAAGAAGCACCCGTCAGCCAGATCACAGTAGATGAATCAATTTTTGACATATTTTCTTATTTACTTTTTATACACAAACAGCTAAAATACGGGAGGGAATTGCCGACAGGATATCCCGTCATCCATGACAGGTCCCGGTAGCATTGATCAAACCTATTCCATTTGTCCAATCACAGGCTTCATTCCCTTTTTCGGTAAGTTACAAAATCAAAGGCAAATGCATGCCGGTCATCGGCAGGATGGCGTTTCCTCTCCACCTCTTTCCACAGGGCTCGGTCAAAGGCCGGGAAATACGTGTCTCCTTCGATCTCTGCTTCTATTTCCGTCAGGTATATGGTATCGGCCCATGACAGTCCCTGCCGGTAGATTTCGCCTCCGCCAATGATATACGCTTCATTTTCCCCCTGCCCCCGGGCAAATGCCAGTGCCGTTCCCAGGTCGGCAAATACGCGGCAGCCTTCTGCCTCGAACTTTGGGTTGCGTGTCAATACCAGGTTGGTTCGATCCGGCAACGGCCGGTACCGGGGGGGGAGCGACTGATAGTTTTTGCGGCCCATGATGATGTGGTGCCCCCGGGTCTTGTCCTTGAAAAACTGAAAATCATCCGGTAAGTGCCACGGCAGGTCATTGTTTCGGCCGATCACCCGGTTTCTGCTTGCGGCAGCTATCATCGATATGTTCATGGTCGGTTCAGATTGGTTTGACAGTACAGAGCCGGGGCAAAGTAAAACAGACCGACGGACTATCCCTACCTGTTCCGTCGAATAGTTCGATCCGGATATATTTTTTCGATTGCCTTCTCCGGGAGCGGCACGGGCTGGCTGTCAGGCCACTGCACACCCGTGCTCCCCGCATGTCGGCGTGCTGCCCACGCCCGGGGCTATAAGACATACCCTTTTTGCCTTTTACAACCCTTTTTGCCGGTTGGTGGAGTGTAGAGTAAAGAACGCGAGCCCTGTGGCAAAAATCCCGCCTGGTATGGGGGCCTGCCGACGACATTGGTTTTTAGTCGGGGTGTGGCACGAAGTGATGGATGGTTGTTCATTTCTTTTCAAAACAGTTACTTTTAGTTGTTTTTATCGTCGGTGGCCGAAGGACGGCCGGAGAATGTATCCTGAACAAAACCCTATAGGCAATGACACGAAATGCAATTTTTTGGATGGGGGTAGCCCTGGCAGCTATGTCGGGGAGTTGTACCACTCCCGGGGCTGGTTACCAGCCCGATACCTCTACCTATCAATCCCCTCGGGGAACGGACACGTTCATGCCCGATTCCGCTTCTATTGCACAGCATTACACCATTCCGGAATGGTTTCAAGATGCCAAGTTTGGTATTTTTATTCATTGGGGCGTTTATTCGGTGCCGGCATTTGGCAATGAATGGTACCCAAGAAATATGTATGTGGAAGGAAGCAATGAATACCTGCATCATGTCAAAACATACGGAGACCATACCGTATTTGGCTACAAGGATTTTATCCCCATGTTTACGGCAGCGCAATTCAATGCCGGGGAATGGCTGTCACTTTTTAAAGAGTCCGGAGCAAAATACATCGTGCCCGTAGCCGAGCACCACGACGGTTTCTCGATGTACAACAGCACGGTCAATCCCTGGAACGCAGCAAAAATGGGCCCCATGCGCGACATTGTCGGGGAATTGCGGGAGGCGACCCTTGCACAGGGGTTGAAATTCGGAATGTCTGTTCACCGGGCCGAAAATGCCTGGTTTTTTAATGGAGGTAAAAATTTCCCTTCCGATGTACAGGATCCTGCCTATCGCTCACTCTACGGGGAGTGCCTCGATGAACCCGGTGGGCATAACCCCGATGTGCCCGAAGGTGCCGGCTTTAATGAACACTCTATTCAAAGCTGGCGGGAGCATACCTATGAACTGGTGGACACGTACCAGCCAGATTTGCTATGGTTCGACTGGACGGTAGGCAAATACCCGTTTCAGCCGACCTTCTATTCCTTTATGGCCTACTATTATAACAATGCCCTCGACTGGGGCAAAGAAGTGGTGGTCAATACAAAATTCGGATATGGCAACAACCTGCAGGTCTTTGATATAGAACGAGGCAAATCCGAGGAGATCCGGGCCTTTCCCTGGCAGACAGACACCTCCATCGGCAAAAAATCGTGGGAGTACATAGAGGGGGAAGAAAACAAGACGCCCAACCAGATCATTGATGACCTGGTCGATATCGTTAGTAAAAATGGTAACCTGTTGCTCAATATTGGCCCCAAAGCCGATGGAACCATCACTCCCGAGCAACAGGAGGTCTTGCGTAGGATCGGCGGCTGGCTGAAGATAAACGGAGAAGCGATCTA
>JAOUOM010000279.1 GCA_029880385.1 Cyclobacteriaceae bacterium
TGATCGTTGGCTGCATCCCCATGGGCAATGTTACCACCTACTGTTGCCCGGTTACGGACGGAAGGGTCGGCAATCAATTTGCTGGCGTCTACCAGGATCGGATATTTGTCCTGACAAAGCTTACTAAATTCCAAATCGGCTTCCGTAGCCAGAGCACCGATTTTAAGGAGACCGTCCTCTTCCTTTATATAACGCAATCCCTGTATCCGACTGATGTCGATAACGTGGGCAGGTTCGGCAAACCTAAGGCGCATCATGGGAATAAGACTATGGCCACCTGACATGTACTTTGCATCGTCCCCATGCTCTTGAGCGAGGGCAAATGCTTCTTCCAATGTCGAAGGACAGGAATAGTCAAATGCAGAAGGAATCATAGATTATCGTGTTAAAAAAGATTAATAAATGTATGAGAACACTAAATCTATGGATTATTTTTCCAAATCCTTATCGGGAAAGGGATTAATATGCAAACGGTTTCGGTCAATTTGCATTCAAAAACAGCAACTCCCCTTATTATTCAATAAAAACTTGAGGATATCCAAAACCATTCTTTGAAAAGCATATCACGATCCAAAGCCCTTTACATTTTCAAATCTCAAAATAAAATCCGACCCAAATGCCGATGCGGGTGTTTGAAAACCCGGCTTCACTTCACCGTTGCATATCCGTTCCATGATTTCAACGGCCGTCTGTGCCGTCAGCTTATATCCTTCTGGTGTTTCGAGATGAGCATGGATAGTGTCCCCTTTTTCATTGGTCACTTCGCCCCAAATAAAAGTGGATGCTGCATTTCGCAGTTGTTCATCAGGCCCCGTGACACTCTTTCGTATTTTTCTTTTCATAAAATACTGAATAATGCCCAACCGAAGCAAAAGCGTAAACCAATTGATGTTTTTCAACCTGCGCATCATACCCGGTGACATGGCATTATAGATGATAATATTTGGAATTCCGGTACTATGGTAGGCGGTCGATACATCTCCCCAGGGTATACTCACAAATGACAGCAACTTCCCCTTTACTTCCCACTGCCGCGTTCGGTATGCATTCCTTACTTTTACTATTTTTCCATTCCGTCGAATAGCACCCCCCCTGGACAGGTTTTCGGTCATGGTAAGTGCCGTACCCCTCGAAAATCCAGAATTGCTTTGAAACCCCATTTCAAGGCGACTGGCATCCGGCATCAGGTTTTTCAGATGAAGTGCCAGGCAATCAGTTGGCACCACATCAAAGCCCGACCCCGGCATCAATACCACGCCGGCTGCCTTTGCTTTTTCATTCCAGGAGGCCACGTACTCAAACACGCTTATTTCGCCCGTGATGTCTACATAATGCTTGCCCGTAGCAAGGCATGCCTTGATCATCGGTGCCGCAGTTTTTGAAAAAGGGCCTGCGCAATGCAGGACGGCATCCACTTTTTTCAACACACGTACCAGCGACGCATGGTCATCCAGTGAAAAGACCTCACCTGGCCTGTGTAGCGATTTGGACAGTTCCTGTATTTTTTGTCGGTCACGGCCTGCCAGCATAATATCATGCCCCCTTTGAAGGGCCTCGTAGGCAATAAGTCTGCCGGTATAACCATAGGCTCCGTAAATAAGGTATTTCATAGGATTATCGTATTATTCTACATTTTTGGTTCTTGCCAAAGTGAATATAGGCGATTATTTGCATTCAAAAATGCAATTCCAAGTTGGTTCATTTAATCTTGCATTAAAATCCAATTTATTTGAAATGAAAAAAATCCTTTTGACTGGCGGAACCGGGTACATAGGATCACACACTGCGGTAGAATTGATCCGGGAAGGCTTTGAGGTGGTGATTGCCGATGACCTTTCAAATTCAAACATTGACGTACTGGACAATATTCAGGAAATCTCAGGTACCCGGCCCTCATTTGTTCGACTTGATCTGAGGGATAAAAAAGGATGCCAGGCTCTGTTTGCACAGCACGCCCCAGAGGCCATCATTCATTTTGCTGCAAAAAAAGCGGTGGGTGAATCGGTTCATCAGCCGCTCTTATACTATGATGTAAACCTGAACAGCCTGCTCAACCTGCTCGAACAGTCCGAGAAGTATCCTGTAAAAGGGATCGTTTTTTCTTCCTCATGCACGGTGTATGGCCAGCCGGAAATCCTTCCTGTCACCGAATTGACTCCCTTTCAGGCGGCCGAATCACCCTACGGAAATACCAAACAAATTTGCGAGGAAATCTTACATGACAACTGCCGGTCAAATCCAAATTTGAACGCCATTTCACTCCGGTATTTTAATCCGGCCGGGGCACACCCCTCGGCCCTGATTGGCGAATTGCCACTGGGTGTGCCAGCCAATCTGGTCCCCTTTATTACCCAAACAGCTGCCGGTATTCGTGAAGAGTTGAAAGTTTTTGGTGACGACTACCCGACACCCGATGGCACGGCTATCCGCGACTATATCCATGTGGTAGACCTGGCTCTGGCTCATGTAGTGGCCGTGAAACGGCTCCTGGAAAATAAGCAAAAGAACAATTACGAATTTTTCAATATTGGGACGGGTAAAGGCTACTCAGTACTTGAGGTAATCAGGGCATTTGAAAAAGCTTCCGGACAAACCCTCGCGTACCGGGTGGTAGAGCGAAGGGCCGGCGACATTGTCCAGATATATGCCGATACTTCATTTGCCAACTCGGAACTGGGCTGGAAAGCCGAACGGGGACTGGAAGAAATGATGGATTCGGCCTGGAAATGGCAATTGAAACTGAAAAAATAATGCGCTGAATCACCGCTGACAAAAGCCAACCGATGGTGTAATAACCTTGCGACAAAAACTACCCGCGACAAATTGATCTGTATTATTGCTTTATGAACCTACTAAACTTTGATCGTATGAAAACCGGCAGAATGTTTTATGCCCTGGCAGCAGTTGTCAGCATCCTGTTTTCAAATTGCACACCAATGAAAACTGAAAAAAATTCACTCAACCTGTTGGTTGGCACCTACACACTTGGCGAAAGTCAGGGAATCTATCGCATATCCTTTGATCCGGAAACCGGGCGGTTGTCTGATTCCGTTTTGGTAGCACCAACAGAAAATCCCTCCTACCTCGCACTCAGTGCAGATGGCAAATCCGTTTATAGTGTCAATGAAAACGAAGAAGGGCTGGTAACTGCCTTTCGATGGAATGAGTCAGGTAAATTGGATCAAACCAGTCAGCTCTCTACCAATGGAGCCTATCCCTGCTACATCGATGCGGCAAATGGATGGGTCAGTGTGGCCAATTACGGATCGGGAAACGTCGTCTTCTATCAAACGAATGATGCCGGAGACCTTCTGGATAACCCGGTCATTCGCCAGCACGAAGGAAAAGGACCGGACTCTGCCCGACAGGAAGGTCCCCATGCCCATTATGCTGCATTTGACAACCAGGCAAAATGGAACTATGCCGTCGACCTTGGCATTGATGCCATTAAGGCATATGGCATCAATGAAAATGGTGAAATCGGTGAAGGCATCACGGCCCTGCAACTCGATGGTGGCGAAGGGCCCCGACATCTGGCTTTTATTCCCGAAAAAAAGCTCGCATTTGTCGTAAATGAATTGAGCAGTACCGTTGTTTCGATGGCATGGGATACCGATAACGGAACATTTGTCCCCATTCAACGCATCAGTACACTTCCTGCTGGATTTGAAGGAACCAGTTACTGTGCCGATGTACATGCCTCGGCAGATGGTAAATTTCTGTATGTATCGAACCGTGGCCATGATAGTATCGCCATATTTTCAATTGCCGAAAATGGCAACCTGAGCCTGGTCGGTACAGAATCCGTAAGGGGCAAATGGCCCAGGAATTTTACCCTTTCCCCTGACAACCAATTCCTGCTCGTGGCCAACCAGCACACACACAATGTAACAGTCTTTGCTATTGACCCTGCCACCGGACTTCTTTCCTATACAGGAAATGAAATCTCGATTGACAGCCCGGTTTGCTTAAAATTCTATTGACACTAAAAAAGGCTCCGCGTCGAATGTGACTGGAGCCTTTTTTCTGTTACCCTTGCCGTGCGTACATCTGGTCAAATGATAGAGATAAATACATGTGACACCTACAATCCTGAAGATCCTGTGACAGGGTACCCGGTAAAAAGATAAAAAAAGCCCCGTACCTGATGTCGGGGCTTTCTGAGTTTTAAAGTTCACGAACCCATATGTTTCGAAAACGCATTGGGTCGCCATGATCCTGGATCAGGATAGGCAGTTTTTCAGGATGAGCAATATAGTATGTGGCTCCAATGTAGCAGGTTGGCCCTAACAATGCCACATTATTTTGGACCAATACCCCGTTGTGAAAGACGGTCAAACGTGCCGGAGCAATCAATGTGCCTTTATCTGAAAACTTGGGTGCGGTAAAAATGATGTCATATTCCTGCCAGCTGTCGGGTGGGCGCGAA
>JAOUOM010000281.1 GCA_029880385.1 Cyclobacteriaceae bacterium
GGCATCCATAAACCAGCGCAGGGGGGTGTTAAAAACGTCGGAGCGGGTCATGGAAGTAATGCGTACGGGCGATAGCGTGCCAATGATCAGGGCATCCATAAAGGCATTTTGGTGGTTTACTGAATAAATAATGGGTTTTCCTGCCGGTAGTTTGTTGCGCCCTACGATCTCTAAACGGCCAAAATACAGGCGGATAAAAACCTGCATGTAGATTTTCATAAAGTAATAAAAGATCAGTTTTAACGTCCGGTCTACATTCATCTCGTACTTGTTATGAGGATTGCTTCCTGATTAGCGGGCCATAAGCGTCCCAATTTGACCCCAAAGAAAATAAAAAAGAAAGAAATCATCCGTTCAAATTGGCGTAACGAATGTGCCATCGGCCAGCCAAATAGCCCGGATGGAGGGCAGTGCACCGGCCAGGCGGGGACAGCCGGAGTGCAGGTGACAGGGAGCCAGCCCATACCGCTCCTCCTGTATTTTGTTTTCGGGAAGGACAGAAGGATGATAAAGGAAATTTTTGGACAGCCGTGGGTGATGGGCTAATTTACGTTGCATAAAGGCGCATGGTATGGCAAAGAACATAAAACCGATGGTAGTGGAAAATGATCCCTGGCTGCAGCCTTATGAGGCAGAAATCGTGGCGCGAATGGAACGATTGAACGTGCGCAAGGCGGAGATCGTGAAGAAATACGGGTCGCTGGCGGCATTTGCAGACGGGTACAGGTACCTGGGCTTTGTACAGGATGCGGAAGCTGGCGGCTGGTGGTATCGCGAATGGGCCCCCCAGGCAAAGGCCCTGTTTTTGATCGGGGATTTTAATGGCTGGAACCGGAGTACCCACCCGATGGCAAAAGGCCATGATGGCGTATGGACGATTTTTTTGTCAGACGAAATCTATAGCGGGACATTCACCCATTTGTCCCGGGTAAAGGTACATGTGGTCACCGGACAAAAAAGCATGGACAGACTGCCGGCCTACAGCCGGTATGTGACGCAGGATGCGGAAACACATGATTTTTCGACGCGGATCTGGCACCCGGAAAGGGAGTTTGAATGGACAGATGCTGGGTTTGTGATAGGGGAAGCTCATGACGGGCCTCTTATTTACGAGTGCCATGTGGGTATGGCACAGGAGAAGGAGGGGGTGGGCACTTATCGTGAGTTTGCTGACCGGGTGCTGCCCAGAATAGCCGATCAGGGCTATAATGCCATTCAGGTGATGGCTATCCAGGAGCATCCGTATTATGGGTCGTTTGGCTACCACGTGAGTAATTTGTTTGCCCCATCGAGCCGCTTTGGCACACCGGATGATCTGAAGTACCTGGTGGATCGTGCCCATGCACTTGGGATAGCCGTTATCATGGACCTGGTGCATTCCCATGCGGTGAAAAATGAAGCGGAGGGACTGGCCCGATTTGACGGGAGTGACGATCAGTATTTTCACCCGGGGGGCCGGGGATACCACACGGGGTGGGACTCCTATTTGTTTCATTATGGTAAAGAGGACGTATTGCGTTTGTTATTGTCCAATGTCAAATACTGGATCAGTGAATTTCATTTTGATGGCTATCGGTACGATGGGGTCACGTCTATGTTGTATTTTCATCATGGGGAGCATGTGTCATTTGATCATTATGACAAATATTTTGATCAGGTAGACTGGGACGTTCTTATTTACTTTCAATTGGCCAACGAGCTCGTGCACCTCCTGAAAAAAGATGCCCTCACCATTGCGGAAGACATGAGCGGGATGCCGGGACTGTGCCGGTCTGTGGAAGAAGGGGGGATAGGCTTTGATTTGAGGCTTGGGATGGGGATCCCGGATTTTTGGATCAAGTTACTAAAGCACAGGCGTGATGAGGACTGGAACATGCAGGAACTTTGGAGTACAATGACCAATCGTAGGCATGGTGAGCGCACCATAGCCTATGCCGAATCGCACGACCAGGCCCTGGTAGGCGATAAGACAATTGCTTTCTGGCTGATGGACAAAGAGATGTACGATCACATGCATGTGTCGCACAGCAGCCTGGTTATTGACCGGGGCATTGCCCTGCATAACATGGTACGATTGCTGACCTTGAGCCTTGGTGGTGAAGGCTGGCTCAATTTTATCGGGAATGAATTTGGCCATCCGGAGTGGGTTGACTTCCCCAGGGAGGGCAACCGGTGGAGCTATGCCTATGCCCGACGGCAGTGGTCACTGGTGGATAACGAAATGTTGCGTTACCGGCAGATGTATGCTTTTGGCAAAAAAATGGTGGAGTTTGCCAAGGCAGCCCGTCTGTTGTCGTCTATGCCCGCCCGTCCATTAAATCTGGATCAGGACAACCATGCGCTTATTTTTGAACGCAACAACTACCTTTTTGCTTTTAATTTCAGTCCGAACAATTCGATTCCTGATTATCGTTTTCAGGTACCTGTGGCAGGAAGATACCAGATCATCCTCAATTCGGATCAGAGGGAATTTGGTGGCCACGACAGGATTGATGATGCACTGACCTATCCGACGGTCACGTTGTTTGGCGACCATTTTCTGAGTGTATACCTGCCCAACCGGTGCGTCATTGTATTGAAAAAACTACCGTAGCTATGCTGTTGATCAAAAGGGCCATCAGCCTGTTCCAGGCTGTTTGGGAGGTGATATGGCATCCACGTTCCCTGTATTTTGTGCTTCATAATGAAGATGTTTTCCGGCGAAGGATCAGAACGGAATTTCCCGGCTTTGAAAAGGGACTTCCTGTGGTGTTTATTGAGGATGTGGTTTCAAAACCTTTGCCTGTAGTAGAAACTTACAGCCAGTTGGGGGGCACGTCTCCGGCTATTGATATTGCCTTACTGATGGGGATTGCTTCGGAGATTCCATCATGCAGCTATTTTGAGATTGGTACCTGGCGGGGTGAGAGTGTGGTAAATGTGTCACGGGTAGCTTCTGCCTGCTACACGCTGAACCTGGATCATGCACAACAGGTAGCCAAAGGGTACAGCAGGGAAGCCATAGCAGCGGCAGGTTTTTACCTGACCAACCGCAACGATATTCTACGACTTACCGGAGATTCACAGTCCTTTGATTATCAGTCCCTGGGCAGGACATTTGATTTGGTTTTTATCGATGGTGACCATCATGCACAGGCAGTGGCAACAGATACCCGTAAGGTGTGGTGCCATCTGCTCCACGACAGGAGCATTGTGGTATGGCATGATTATACACGGGATCAGACAGAGGTTTTTCAGGAAGTCCTTTATGGGATACTCGGGGGAGTACCGGCCAGGCTGCATGGGCATCTGTACCATGTGTGGGGAACCAATTGTGCCATTTATTTACCCGTGGCCGTGGAGGCCAGGAGTACAGAAAACCGGTTTATACCCCACCATAATTTCAAGATAGAAATAAAACATAATCCGCTTGATCCATCCGTTTTACAGCCAACACCCGCTAGTTTTGAGGCCAGAAGCGAAAAGGGGGAATAAAAATCCTGTTTTTCCCTTCCTGTTTTGAATAAAAATAAGCTGAGACGCATGGATTTTGGAGCATTGGCTGCCCGATTGCAGGGGGAGTTTTACACAGGGGACACTATTCGGAGATTATATGCTACCGATGCATCTGCCTATCGAGAGGTGCCACTGGCAGTAGCTGTCCCAAAGTCGGTTGAAGACATTGTGTCGCTGGTCAACTTTGCAAGGGAAAACAAAACCAGTCTGATTCCCCGGACAGGAGGTACGTCATTGGCCGGACAGGTAGTCGGCGGGGGGATTGTAGTCGATGTATCAAAATATTTTGACAAAATAATTGAGGTTAATACAGAAGAACAATGGGCATGGGTACAGCCAGGGATCATTCGGGATGACCTCAATCAACACCTGAAAGCCTACGGGTATTTTTTCGCACCGGAAACCAGCACGGCAAACCGAGCGATGATAGGGGGGATGATCGGCAATAATTCGTGCGGAGCCAATTCAATCGTGTATGGAAGTACACGCGAGCACCTGCTGGAAGTAGAGACTGTCCTGGCAGATGGAAGCCAGGCATGGTTTGGGCCACTGGATGAAGGGGCGTTTCTGGCCAGGTGCAATGGGGCCGGTACGTCCGGTGATTTGCATACTTCGCTGTACCTGGACATCAAGGAACTTTTGTCCAGCCCCGAAAATCGCCAGGCGATTCTGGAGGGGTATCCAATGGAGGACATCCCCCGGCGCAACACGGGCTATGCGCTGGATATGCTTGTACGGCAATCGCCGTTTTCAGGATCAAAAAAATCATTCAATTTTTGTGAATTGATTGCCGGTTCGGAGGGTACGCTGGCATTTGTAACAGCGGCCAAAATCCGTCTTTCCAGGTTGCCTCCTTCACCCAAACGCCTGATTTGTATCCATTGCGAATCCATCGACCAGTCACTGCATGCCAACCTGGTA
>JAOUOM010000282.1 GCA_029880385.1 Cyclobacteriaceae bacterium
AATACGGAAGAAGAACATTTAAATGAAATAGTCAATGATTGACCTTAGCACAAATTACCTGGGCATTCACCTGAAAAACCCCCTCGTAATCGGGGCAAGCAACCTGGTGACCGACCTCAGCAACCTTTACAAACTTGAAGAAGCCGGGGCATCTGCCATCGTTTATAAATCACTGTTTGAAGAACAAATCCAACTGGAGTCCTATCAGATGGATGAGGAAATGGGATTGTATGAAGACTGGGATGCCGAGCATGCCTCTATTTTTCCGAAATTGGGGCACGCAGGGCCGGAAGAACATCTTTACAAATTAAAAAAGACAAAAGAGTCACTGACCATTCCGGTGATCGGCAGTCTGAACTGTGTAAACGAGGAAACCTGGGAAGAATATGCCATCAAAATGGCAGAAACAGGTATTGATGCATTGGAACTTAATTTCTATGCCAATGTGCTCGATCCGTCCAAGAGCGGAACCAGTATCGTGGGGGATCAGGTCAACCTGCTCAAACGTGTAAAAGAGGCGGTCAAAATACCTGTTTCGGTCAAATTGAGTCCGTTTTATACCAATGCACTTGGGGTGATCTCGGCCATGGACAAAGCAGGGGCAGATGGTTTTGTGTTGTTCAATCGCCTGTTTCAGCCCGATATTGACCTGGATAGTGAAGAACATTATTTCCCCTACAATTTCAGCCAGTCAAATGACAGCAGGCTGGGACTACGGTATGCGGGCCTTCTTTTTGACCAGATTCGGGGTACTATCTGTAGCAATACCGGTATTATGACGGGGGCGGATGTGCTTAAAATGATCCTTGCAGGTGCCGACGCAGTACAAGTGGTCAGTGCCATTTACAAAAAAGGCATTTCCCATTTGCCGGAAATGCTCGAAGACATGGGCACGTGGATGCAGGCCAGGGGGTATAAAAAATTGTCGGATTTCAGGGGCAAGTTGTCAAAATCAAACCTGAATGATCCGTTCGCCTATAAAAGGGCACAGTACGTGGACATCCTTATGAAATCAGAAATATTAATGCAATACCACCCCAAAGAAGGGGAAGACATACTATAAACCAAAAACGAAATAAAAAATGGCACAAGTTGGAATATTTTACGGGTCAACCGAAGGCAATACCGAACGGGTTGTTGCAAAAATCCAGGACGCATTTGGAGGCGAAGACGTGGCAGCCCTTCACAACGTAAATTCTGCCACATCAGATGAAATGGCAGAATATCCTTTTCTGATCCTGGCCTGCCCTACATGGGAAATAGGGGAACTTCAGGAAGATTGGGATTCCTTTATCGACCAGATCGAAGAAGTAGATTATCACGGAAAAAAGGTGACATACCTGGGCCTTGGTGATGCCGACGGCTATCCGGATACATTTTTGGATGCGATGGGCATCATCCATGAGCGGATTGTCAATTCAGGAGCCGAGTTTGTAGGGGCATGGCCCACCGACGGATATGATTTTGAAGATTCAAAAGGAATTGTCGATGGCAAATTCCTCGGACTGGGCATTGATGAAGACAACCACCCGGAGTTGACCGATGAGCGCGTGGACAAATGGGTAGCTCAGTTGAAAGGCGAATTTGGCATATAACCTACGCCCGGGCGGTACTACCCGTGCTGCCCGGGCATAAAACGAACGGACCATGCAACAGACCAAACCTATCAACCATACCGGCATTGTATCCAGATGCGATGCGTCCATGGCTACTATCCGGTTGCTACAGGAGGATGAATGCCATTCGTGCCATATCAAGGAATTTTGCGGTGTATCAGACGATGAGCGCTCGGTATATCAGGTGCCGGCTGGCGACCTTCGGGTAGGTGATCGGGTCGTGTTGCAAATCGGTACGTCCACCGGGTTCAAAGCCATGTTTTGGGGCTATTTTTCCCCATTTTTACTAATCCTTTTCATACTCATTGGCGGATCCGTATTGTCTTTTCCCGAAGAATGGACCGGACTGACGGCACTTTTAGCCCTTCTTCCTTATTTTTTGGTTTTATCCCGGTTTCGGGAAAAACTTAAAACACAACTTCAACTTAACGTGGTAAAACTATGAATGATGTGATCCTGAATACCGTTTTGATCCTGGTCTCACTGGGCATAGTTGCGGCCATCATCCTGTACTTTGTTTCGCAAAAATTCAAGGTAGAAGAAGATCCCCGCTTAGAAAAAGTATTGGACACACTTCCCGGTACCAATTGCGGGGGATGTGGGTTTCCCGGGTGTTCGGGTTTTGCCAATGCATTGATTGGTGCCGATGACCTGGCCCCATACCATTGCCCGGTTGGGGGAAATGAGGTAATGAAAGAAGTTGCTGGTATTTTGGGGATGGAAGTCGAGGAAAAAGACCCGTTTATTGCCATCGTAAAATGTGCCGGGGCCATTGGCGTTCGCAAGCATATAACAGCATATGATGGAGCGGCTAATTGTACCATTGCATCGGATTTGTACAGTGGCGAGCGGGGATGTTCGGACGGCTGCGTAGGCTTGGGCGAATGTGTGGATGCCTGTGATTTTCAGGCCATGTACATGGACGAATACACAGGACTTCCCGTGGTGCTCGAAGATAAGTGTACGGCATGCAATGCCTGCGTAAAGGCTTGCCCCAAGCACATTATTCAATTGTGGCCAAAAGGGAAAAAAGACAAACGCATTTATGTGGCCTGCGTCAATGAGGACAAAGGGGGTTCGGCACGTAAAGACTGCTCGCTGGCGTGTACCGGATGTGCCAAGTGCGCCGAAGAATGCAAGTATGATGCCATAACCGTGGAAAATAACCTGGCGACTATTGATTTTGCCACTTGCAAACTGTGTGGAAAATGCGTGGTAGCCTGCGATGTACGCAATATTGTGGCCGACCATTTCAGCAAAGAACAACTCGATAAATTGGCCGATAAACGGGAAGCCCGCCTGGAAAAAGAAAAAGAAGCCCGTATAGCCGAGCGCAAAAAAAACAAAGAGGAAGCCCTGTCTGAGAAAAATCAGGAGACAGAAAATCCATCCACCAAAACCGGAACCACTGATGCTATTTGACCTTATTCATCAACTAAAGACTTTTCACAAGGGAGGGGTGCACCCGGAAGAAAATAAACTATCATCACATGCCCCTACTGCCCGATTGCCATTGCCCAAAAGTGTGACCATACCCATTGGTCAGCACATTGGAGCTCCTGCCAAAGTCGTGGTGGAGCGGGGGGATGACGTAAAAGTCGGACAGGTGATTGCCGTCCATGAGGGATTTGTCTCAGCCAATATCCATTCATCGGTATCCGGAAAAGTCGGAAAAATTGATACGGTGATGGATAGTACGGGATTTAAGCGCCTTGCCATCAATATTCGGGTAAAAGGGGACGACTGGCTCGAAACCATCGACAGAACCGAATCACTTGTGACCGGGATACATGACACGCCGCAGGAGATTGTACGCAAGATAATGGAAGCAGGTGTGGTAGGCCAGGGGGGAGCTGCCTTTCCGAGTCATGTCAAGCTATCGGTGCCGGAAGGAAAGCACGTGGACACATTGATCATCAATGGGGTGGAGTGTGAGCCGTATTTAACGGCCGATCATCGCATTATGCTCGAAAAACCCGACGAAATAATGGTTGGGACTCAGATCCTAATGAAGGCACTTGGCGTAGAGAAGGCCATTATTGGTATAGAAAACAATAAAAAAGATGCGATTGAACTGTTGTCCAGGACGGCCCTAACGTATCCCGGAATTACCGTCGAGGCACTAAAAGTACAATATCCTCAGGGTGGGGAAAAACAACTGATCGAGGCATTGCTGGGGCGTGAAGTCCCTTCCGGCGGACTTCCGGTAGATGTGGGGGCGATTGTTCATAATGTTGGTACTACTTACTCTGTATACCTCGCGGTACAAAAAAACCAACCCCTGATCGAGCGTGTCGTAACCGTGACCGGAAAATCCATTGATCATCCTTCCAATTTTTGGGTACGTATCGGAACCCCGGTCATCGAACTAATCGATGCAGCCGGCGGAGTGCCCGAGGATACGGGCAAGGTGATAAGCGGAGGGCCCATGATGGGGAAGGCCCTCAACGATCTGGAAGTCCCCATTGCCAAGGCTACCTCGGGTATTTTGTTGATCCCGTTGCTGGAGTCAAGGCGTGCCGAGGTGTACAATTGCGTGCACTGTGGCAAATGTGTGGAAGTATGCCCGATGGGTTTGGAACCTCATTACCTCATGGTATTGGGAAAAAATAAAGATACGGCCAAGGCAGGCAAAGAACATATACTTGACTGTATCGAATGTGGCTCATGCTCTTTTGTATGTCCATCAAACCGGCCAATCCTCGACTATATACGCTATGGCAAATCACAAATCAGAAAACAAAAAACCGCATGAGTAATCCATTACTTACCGTAGCCCCTTCACCTCACGTTCATC
>JAOUOM010000283.1 GCA_029880385.1 Cyclobacteriaceae bacterium
AAATAACAGGCCCATCATGTGGAAAAATAACTACTGGCTCAAATCCATTTTGCTTCAGGTGGGTTGCTACTTCCAGACAAATCCTGCTGGCACCATAATAATCAGCACCAGAGTTTAGCATTAAAATTTTTTTATTTGTCATTCATGTATTTGTATATGAGACGATCAAACTGCTGTATAAATTGTTGCTGCGTAAAATGCATCCTTCTTATTTTTCCTTTTTCCACTAATTGGCTCCTGACTTCTCCGTTTTGCACTTTTTTCATCATAAGAGATAATTCCATTTCACTCGTGGACTCAAATACCAGACAAGCTTCTTTTGCAATTTCAGATGATGCCCCCCTGTTTGAAATGATAACGGGTAAGTTAAAGTTCATGGCTTCCAATACAGGAATTCCAAACCCCTCGTCGTAGGAAGGAAACACAAAACAATTGGCATGTGAATAAAGTATAGCCAACGCCTCATCCGAAATGAAACCAGTCAGGCACACCCTGTCATTCAGATGAAGGTCATTGATTAAATGCAGGATAATGTCATAATCATCCAGTGCATCGGATAATCCCCTACTTCCGGCCAAAACCAACTTCAAAGTCGACGTTGGATTCTCCCCGAGAAACATGCCAAATGCCCGGATTAAAAGAGGAAGATTTTTTCTCTTATCAAAATAACCCACATGCAGGAAATAACCCTTTTGCTCAAGTCCAAACTTGTTTAGTACATCATGCTCAATATCTTCATTTACCTGTAGTGGTTTGGCGCATTGGTAGACGACTTCTATCGGAAGGTCTGGGGACATGAATTTTTCAATTTTGTCCTTCGTATATTCTGAAGTGGCAATTATTAAAGTATTCCTGTGAAGGGATGCCTCAATCATTTTGACAAAATAATTTCGCCAAACAGGATTATAATGACTTTTAAGTTCCCAGAAGAAAACATCATGAATGACAGGCAATATTTTCCTGCCAAAATTAAAATACGGGCTTACAAAGTCAGGACAAATGACCACATCAGCCCGATGGAATAAAATGAATAGAGGCAAAATCAACTGTTTCCATATAAAATATGAAAGATGGTTAATCAGTTTTTTTAATATACTCAGCCTTCCTTTTAAAAAATCAGAATCATTTGCCCTTCTCCAATCCGGAATAATGATATAATCTGCACGTAGCTCCTCATTGTTTTTTTCAACCGCTTCACAGAGTTGCATAATGTAGGTCCGAATACCCGTTAATGCATAATACAAGTTGAAACTATCAATTATTACTACCGGTTTCTTATTACGTTTTCCCATTGTATTTTGAAAGACTATAACCGACAAACCACCACGACACGGTACTTATGTAGAGGTTAATCTCAATATTGGAAGTGAACATAGGCAATATCAATCCGAATTTCGTGGTAGAAGCAATAAAGGGCGCAACCTGCTCCCAAACTGAATGACTATGCCTATAGACAGCCAGGGGCATTTTTATCGACAGGTATACCAGGTACAAATAAAGGAACATCCCCAAAAAACCTAATTGCACCCCTATTATCAAAAACTGGTTCTCGCCGCCAATTTTCAATTCTGAATCTACCCCCCCGGCATTTCCACTTGTAGCTAACCCAATACCCAATGGATTTTCGATCATGCTTTCTGCAGCTAAAAACCACTCGATCACATGTCCAACAGCAGAGCTTTCCTGAAAGGTAATCGTGTCAATAACAAAGTAGCGTGTGTCTTCATGTGCAAAATACATCAGGTAAACGATGGATACACAAAATAGAAACAAGCCTAAATAAATCAGCTTATAATAACGAAACAATAAGGCAATCAATACCAACATTCCAAAAACTGCTCCCAATGCGGCTCTTGAATAGGATAAATACACACACAATACACCAACTACTACAAAAAAACCATATACTAATCGGTTATTTCTATACGGGGATTTAAAAAACAAGATTATGGCAATGGATATGCTCAGTAACATAGAAGATGCAAATTCGAGCGGATTGGCAAACACCGATCCAAACCGCTTGTTTCCATCGCTGGCTTCAAACGTCCAACTCAGGTCATAATGCCCACTCGGGTCAACATCATTAACAACATCCTGATAATGAGCATACCCATTGATACTGTGAAAATGAGTATTAAAGTTCCTTTCCAGCAAAACAGTAACAAATGCCACTATCGTAATTCCCAAAATCGTGTGAAGTATCCCCTTAAGTTTACTGAAATTCATTTTCGAATTCCTCCCCATAAAATAGGAAATACCCATAAACGAAATCCCCTTAAAATAAATAACCTTACTTGAAAATGCAGCACTTCCAATAGGGGCTACCATGTATAATAGTGCCAGGCAATAAAAAATGACAAATACTAAATCAAGACGATTAAACGACCATTCTGTCCGAAACAAATTACGTCGATAGAAGACAAATGAAACAACTGCAATAACCAGTACAATATCTTTTGTAAGCCTGATTATCGTTACCAAAACCTCAGACCCCGTATACAATAAAGTAAGTGATAGTAGCGTCTGGTAAAAGGGAAACAACAAAACAATAAAATATAACAAAAACCGCTCATTCCCCTTAAATACCAGTTGCTCAATGCCTGTAAAAAACAAAGCAAACACTGCTAAAAAAAGGAGAAGAAAAATAAGTTGCATCATTTTGTCATACCATCAGAGACACCCTTAAGTACGGCCCTGAATTTTCCCCACCTTCGGCGTGCAATGAAATATACCAGATACCCCATCACTTTAAATAGCTGAAATACGAAAGTTGGTATCCGGAAAATCAGCTTATCGTGTTTTCGTATCAGCAAAATATTATTTCGGACATTTAAATAATGTGCAAAAGCGGAAAGGTAGCCCTCTTTTCCCTTCACTTTGGACGTACTGGATGCTCCTGCCACATGGTAAATAAATGATTGAGGCACAAACCACAATGATTTGCCGCTTTCTCGTATCCGAAAAGACCAGTCCACGTCTTCATAATAGGCAAAGAACCTGTCATCCAGCAATCCCACCTCCCGAATTACGCGGGAAGACACTAAAATACAACAGCCTGTAATCCAGTCAACTTTTTGCATTGCTTCAAATTGCCCGCTATCTATTACATTATAGCCAATCGTTGCCGTCTTTCCAATAAAAGGATAAAACCTTCCGCCTGCATTCCATATCCTTTTTTTATCGTGCATAAAATACATCTTGGGCTGAACTGCTCCCACCTCCTCACTCTCCTTTATCTTTTCTACCAAAGGATACAAAAATCCGGGATGTACTTCTGTGTCATTATTAAGCAACATAATATAAGGAAATCCTCTTTCCAGTGCCCATTGGATCCCCCGATTATTGCCTCCCGTAAATCCAAGATTTTTTTCATTCCGGATCATGACTACTTCCGGAAATTCATGTGCAATCTTCAGGCTGCTCTGATCTTCACTACCATTATCTACCACCAGGATGGTAAAGGAATCATACTGTACTTTTTGTAACGATTGGATACAAACAGATGTGTACTCAAAAGAATTCCAATTGACTATTATAATAGCGACCGAGTTTGAGGTAATGGTCGTTTGCATTTTCTATTGAAAATTTTCATCAATTGCAGAAACATATAAATAGCGTATCGTAAAAACTACCACAGATAAAAGCAGGCCATATAAAATACTTTGGATTATCAATTTTACTGGCCGGAGCTTATCACTAGGCAGGGGGTATTCCGGAGCATCAACTACCTGAATCAATGGTCGGCTGTTGAGGTGACTTAATTTTGTGATTTCAAGATTTTTCACAATTTCCTCGTAAATCGCAGCATTGGCCTGAATGTCAATTTTGATTTTTTGTACGGGTACCTGGCTTGATAAATACATCGGATTTGGATTGGGGGTTTTATCCGTAATCCTTGCCATTTCCGCTAGGGAGCCATCCAAAACACGACGTACGCTATCGGCCTGCTGTTGCAGGATACGCAAATTATCGCCGGATTTTTTTGTTTTAGTCTGCAGGTAAAATTCATTTACATTAGCCACTAATATTTGGTTAAAAAACTTAGCGAAATGCTGGTCTTTGCTATTTATTTTCACACTCAGGATGTTTTGTTTTCGATCGGCCTTGGCCACAGAAAGATTTTTATCCCTGAAATCCTTGATCACTGCAAACAAAACGCTATCATGTCGTATGGTAAATTGGTCGATCGGTAATTCGAAACCAAAATCCGGATCGTTCAGTTTTTTACGCCATTTTTTAATTAGTTTTTCTTTCTCAGCCCATCTGGTAATCAACCGTTGCGGCGTGCTGTCAATTGTGCATGAGCTTAAAAAAGCCTGTTTCAACATTGTTCTTGAACTATACAATGCGGATATATTGTCCATTTGAAACAAGCCATTGTCCTCACCTAATCCTCCCAAATTTACACCA
>JAOUOM010000284.1 GCA_029880385.1 Cyclobacteriaceae bacterium
GTTCTCAATAGCCATCATGTAGTGGATACCTCCGTAAAGACGGCTGATGGCTGCTTCTTCAGATGCTTTCAAAAAGGACGTGAAATCCCGTGGGTTCAAGCCATATTCCTGCTCTGTGGTATCATTAAAGGCAAAATTATCCCCAAAATAATCGGTCAGCGTAATGGCTGCCGCCCGGGAAATCACACTGTGGCCACTTGTGTATTCCGGAAAAGGCGGCGTCTGTAACAGCGGTACCCACTCTTCGTCCATGTATTGGTTGATGAGAGTTTCGGGACGCACCACAATGCTCCGCCATTTTTCGTCCCAGCAACTGATAAATGCATCAAACAAGGCAATGGATACCCGGGCATACACTTCGGCAGTTACATCAAAACTGCTGCCTTTCTGCCGTGTCGCTATTGCCGTAATGCCTATCCAATGCCCACCGGGAGTGATTTTTTTGGTTGCAAACATGGCATGTCCGCGATGGTGGGATACATAGGGATTGCAATCCCAGAATTTGGCAATGTTGGTCTCTTCTTCACCCAAACTACGGCCAACCTCAAATACTTCGGTCAGCTGGCGATAAAATTCACTGTTTTTATCAAGGGATACTTCCAATGGAGGGATGGGAGGAAACTGCCCGGCTGAATCCAGCACCATGGTTCGCATTTTATTCCAATGGGGCTCGATGCCTTCCATATAGTCCGGAGGTGTCGGCTTCCAGTATTTGGTTTCAGACTTTACCGTATATTTCGGAAAGGAACGGGTTTGCTTGTACATGTCTTTATCTGCCCAGCTCAGGATGTGTGCCGCAACCTTGTCTCCATAGGCAATCGAGTTTTCCATCACCGATGAAGGGACTCCTTCTTTTCTGAACCGTTCATACAATGCTTCCCGGTATTCGTCCATTTTTTCTTCTGAAAAAATCATGGCCCTACCTACAATCTGGTACGCATGGATACTGGCAAGGTAAAAATCAATATTTTCCGTAGTTTCGGGCTGAGGCACTGCCTCCAGTCCATTCAATTGACCGGCAAGCGAAATGTACTGATCGGCATGGGCAGGTAACATGGCTTCATAGGCTGCGATGCTGGAATAGGCATAGATCCGGGATGCAACAGGTGGCGAAAAAATATCATAAATAATAACATCTGTCAACTGCTTGGTCACCGAACGGTATAATTCCGGATCACTGAGGATGGTTTTGTAGGATGTGTCTTCCTGGCAGGAAAATACCCCAAGGAAAAGGAGCAAAAAACTTAACTTCTTCATAGCGTGCTTCACATTAAGTGAACAATATTTTTTTTCAAAATTAATCATCTGTTATCACTTTCTTTTGCCCCCTGGTCATTGATTTGAATCCATTGCAACGGAGCATTATTCCGGGCAATGACGAGCATAGGATTTCCCCCCACCATTATCCTGCAAACCTTACGCGCCTCACCACTCACGGTCAGTCCGGAAATATGGCTCTCCAAAGGCTCATAAAGCCCATTTCCCCTGCCTGCCAGGATCAGGCCATAGTCTGCGTCATACCAGCCCTCCTGTACAGAAGCCCCATAAAAATTTCCCACCGAAAGAATATCGGCCAGCCCATCCTGATTAAAATCATCTGCATAAAAGTCCTGTAACATACTGAATTGTGCCATGTCCGGTAAGGCCTCAAAGCGAAATTGATTGCCTTCATTGATAAAAACACCGGATCTGAATTCGCGAACCTGCAACGGCGTGTGAAAAGAATAACCGGGAAAAATATCTGCAAAGGAAGCATCCGCATACGCCCGATACGACAAAAAATCTTTTTTGATTTGAGGCAATTGCTTCGACAATTCCATTTTGGAAACAAACAGCGACTCCTTACCTCCTTTGTGAAAGGTCAGCAACTGATCCGGCTGCCCGTTTTGGTCCATATCTTCCACATAAAGCAAAACCGGATGGTCACCTGTTGCCTGTAGTTTGGAATTTTGGCCCAGGTTGCCCGCCAGAAAATCCAGATCACCATCATTGTCATAGTCCAGGGGGTACACACATTTCCACCAGCCTTCGGCAGAGCCCGGCATCCAGGTGTCTGCTCGTACAAAGCCCGATTCGCCCGCTAGGTACAGGCGGGGCGACATCCATTCCCCCACTACCAGCAAATCATTTTTTCCATCCCTGTTCCAGTCAGACCAGGCGGCATCATTGATCATACCGATCCTGCCACCCCCCGGTAAAAAGGTCTTGGTTTGGTCAATAAAAGTTTTTCCATCCGTATTGATAAGCATATAACTGGTGGGAATGGCTCCGTAATACCCGGATACAGATAAGCCGCCAATAAACAAATCGGGAAAACCATCGTCGTTTACATCGTTCACGGCAATACAGGATCCATTGGTACGAATACCTGCAAACGCATTTCCATCATAGACAAAATGCCCCAGTCCGTCATTTCGATACAGGCGGGGGGCCAACAAGGGCGAGCCTTCTTCTGCCTCGCTGCCTCCGCTTACCACAAGCAAATCCTGGTCGCCATCCTGATCCACATCTGCAAATGCAGCCGCTACATCCTCAAACTGGCCATGTGCAACAAATACCTCCTGAGGCAAATCCACCAGGCGACCATCCTCCTGCACATAGATACGGGAAGGCTGGTATTTTGCGCCGCCTACAAAAATATCATCCAGTCCGTCACCCGTAACATCCGCAATAGCCAGGGCCGGCCCTTCGGTAGAATTCATGTGGGGGATCAATGCCTCACGGCTAAAGTCCGAAAACCCATTCTCCTTATGCGCCCAGGGTATATCCAATGGGCCGGAACTTGCCGATAACCATGTCGTGCCTTCTATTTTCCTACGAACACTGCGGATACCTGTGCCCTGTCGGATAGTTATAAACTGATCTGCCTGAACCGCATAAAGGGTCGTGTCGTCACCCCCAGGCCAGATTATCCGAAGTGAGTCGACAAGCGGGTACGTGCCCAGGCCAACCGACAAACGGGTATCGACAGAAGACTGAAAACCCCGTACAGGATATACCTCAAAAAACTGCTGTTCCGTACCGGTAAATATCCATGCCTTTGCCCCAATGGCCCCGGCATTGTCTTTCCTGCCTTCCAACCGGATATTGATAAAATGACGGGACGGATCATGGGTGCGACTCTTGTTTTCCAGAATTTTGGCTGTAGCATTCAGCTGGTTGACGACTACATCCAGATCACCATCATTGTCCAGGTCGGAATAGGCTGCGCCATTGCTGATACCCGCCTGTCCACTGCCCCATTCCCCTGATGTATCTTCAAACCGGATGCCCGTTTTATTCTTAAAAAAATAATCCGGTACCTGTCCGTCGGGCATCTGACGGATAAATTCCGCGTCGGTCAAATCATCGCTCCTGCCTTTCCTCTGTTCGTTGGAAATAAAATCAATATAATCCAGGTCATTGGGGCGCTTCCGTATGCCATTTGAGATAAAAAGGTCTTTTCGTCCATCATTGTCGTAATCGGCAAACAATGCCGCCCAACTCCAATCAGTGGCATGGAGGCCGGACAGCATGGCGATATCTGAAAATCTGCCATTACCACGGTTGAGTTGCAGTGTATTCCGGCTGTACTGGTTCATATAGCCGTAATCCAGTTTCATTTTAAAAATTTCGTAGGGATCGTCTCCTGCCGCACTTTTCCGTTCCCGTTCATCTTCCGGCAACATATCGAGGGTGATCAGGTCAACCCGTCCGTCATTGTTGAAATCCGCCAGGTCATTTCCCATCGAAAAACGACTGGTATGTTGGGTCATTGCGGCAAAAGATTCGGTAAACGTATGGTTCCCGTTATTGAGGTACAGGTAGTCATTTTCACTAAAATCATTGGAAACAAATACATCGGTAAATCCATCGCCATTGATATCGGAAAGCCCGATGCCGAGCCCGTAGCCGATCTGAGAACGATAGATTCCTGCCTGCGATGAAATGTCACGAAAATAGCCCCCTTCGTTTAGGTAAATCCTGTCGCCCGCAAGGGTATCAATGTCATGGCGCAATGCCGCCTTTCCATAAGAACGAGGCGTATGCACGGAGTGGTTGAGCAGGTACGCATCCAGGTCTCCGTCATTTTCCATGTCGAAAAAAGCCAGCTGGGTACTAAAGCCGCTAAAACCCAGCCCGAAGCTATCTGCCATTTCCACAAATGTGAGATCCCCCTGATTGATAAAAAGCTCGTTTTTGCCTGTGATGCCTTTGTAGTTCCCCAGCCGGCACTGATAAATATCGAGGTAGCCGTCCCCATTGATGTCGGCCATGGAAATGCCTGTTTTCCATGCCCCGGATGATGCCAGTCCGGCCTGTCTGGTGATGTCCTCAAACTGCATGTCCCCGTGGTTGAGGTAAAGCTTATTTTCCCCCTCATTGGAAGAAAAATAAATATCGGGCAATCCGTCATTATTAATGTCGCC
>JAOUOM010000006.1 GCA_029880385.1 Cyclobacteriaceae bacterium
TACGCATTCGTTTCTGACTTCATCAAATCTTCTGGATTTTAGGTTTTCAATGTGAGAAGTATAGTTATTCATCGGTTTAGAAAGTGACGAGCGAAAGTTAAGAGATTAAAACTAAAAAATGAAGTTCATTACCCTTTCTTCTTGACTGCCAGCAAATAAGCATTTTCTGACGCGCAATTTATTTAAAAATCAGTAAAGGACAGTAATAAAAAGCGCATCCGGACAAATCATTTTTATACCTGGCCACATTCATATCCCTGACATATTTCATGAAATTTGAATATAAATAAAAGAGCCTAGCTTTCATCTACCGGAAGGGTTAAAGGTAAGTGCCCGGTTGTTTTCCAAACCTTTTTTTGAAACTGGTATAAAAATGACTGGGATTTGGGTATCCCACGGCATATGCAACCTGGCTGGCCGTCGGATAGATACGTTGTTCGATCAGTTCCATGGCTTTTTGCATCCGGATTTCGCGGATAAACTGGGCAGGAGTCAAACCCGTGAGCCTGCGCAGCAACCGGTATAGTTGACGTTCACTTACTGCCATCGCATGGGCCAGTTGCAGGACATTATATTCACTGTTGGCAATGTTTTCCTTTACCTCTGTTTCCAGTCGTTTAAGCACCTGACTATCAAAGGAAACCTCGTCATCTTCATCGGGTTTCGGGTCAAGGGACTCCCTTTGTCTGGCATTGAAAATCAGGTTTTGCGCACGTACGAGTAGCTCGTCGGGATGAAAGGGTTTGATCAGGTAATCATCAATGCCTATCCGAAGTATATTTACCTTTTCGTCTTCACTGGCAATAGCCGTAAGGGTAATAAACGGTATATTCATCCACTCGGGGCTGTTCTTGACCTGTTTGGCAAATTCATATCCGTTCATTTTAGGCATCATCACATCCGAAATGATCAGATCGGGCCGACGTTTGCCCAAAAAATCGAGGGCTTCCAGGCCATTTTCGACTTCGTGTACGGTAAAGCTATTTTTACATATAGACAATATGTACTGACGCATGTCGACATTGTCCTCCACCAACAACATCAGGGGTTTTTCCGAATATAGATTCTGGAAAGCTCCTTCACCCTGATCAACCTCTTCCGGTTCTGCAACTTCTTCATCCGGCGCATCTTCCGGCAAGACCTGACGCGAAACCGGCAAGGTCACAATAAATTCGCTCCCAATCCCCAACTGGCTCTCCACGCGTATCATACCCCCATGAAGTTCGGCCAATTCCTTGGATAACGCCAGGCCCAATCCCGTCCCGCCTTGTTTTTCACGCTTTGCAGACTGATAAAACCGGTCAAAAACATAGGGCAAATCATCTTTACCGATCCCCTCTCCGGTATCACGGACCCTGATGCAAAATTCATTTTTACATTCGGCCGATACGCTTACCGTCCCGCCATAAGGCGTAAATTTTAATGCGTTTGAAATCAGGTTAATGATGATTTTGGCAATTTTCTCGGGATCGACCAACATGAAAACGTCCGCCTCGATAGCTGTATTCAGATGTATACCGGCCCGACTGGCAACCGATTCGAAAAAAGCCGCGTTTTGACGAATCAATTGGCTGATGTTGACTGGCTTTTCATGCAACGTGAGTTTCCCTTCTTCCATTTTGGACAAGTCAAGAATTTCATTGACCAGGGAAGTCAGTTGTCGGGCATTTCGTGCCACCATGGCCAGGTCATTCTCAACGATGGGGTTCAGTTTTTCCTTTTCCAGAATGCGCTCCACCGGGCCAAGGATCAGCGTAAGGGGTGTCCTGAGCTCATGCGATACATTGATAAACCAGCGTGACTTGATCTCATCGGATGCTTTGATCAGGTCACGTTGCCGTCTGATCTCGTGGTTCTTTTCTTTTAGCAACTCAAATGCTTTCTGGCGCTGACGATTGTTCCGATAGATCACAATCAGAAATATCATTACGACAAAAAGCCCCAGCAACAAGATATTGCGCAAATTGGTCTGATGCGTTAACTGGGCATCGATACGGCTGATTTCCAGGTTTCGGAGTGCGATTTCTTTTTCCCGGCGCTCCACCTGATACCGTGAATTCATCGACTTGGTAATATTGGCATTCTTCAGGTTAAACAGTGAATCCGATTCCTGACGATCCAGTTTCTGGTAATAAAATGCCTTTTCGAAATTTCGCTTTTGAAGGTAGGTATCTGAGAGTATACCATAGCTATTAACGGTCAGTTGAGCATTTTTCATCTGCTTTGCCATATCCAGTGATTGGTGTGCGTACCATTCTGCCGAATCATAATTTTTCAAATCAATAAAATGCAAGGCAAATCCCTGTAGCGAAAATCCAATGGAAAGGGGGTCATTGACCTGCCTCGAAAGAGCCAGCGACTGTTGTAGAAACCCATATTCCTTGTCAAATTGTTTTGCCGAACGGTAAATAATGGACATTCCCTGATAAACACGAATCAACTCAATGGTATCCTTTGATTTACGCGCCAGTTCAAGGCCGATTGTAGTGTAATAAAGTGCCGAATCGATGTTTCCATCCTCTTCAAACATCCCCCCTATATTGCCTTTGGTCCTTGACATACTGGACGTATCACCCAACAGCTGGTGAAAATGATAACTTTCATCATAGTATACGCGGGCTATTTCATGTTCACCCAGGTAGTTGTAGTCATTGGCCAAATACAGCATGGATCGCGATATTCCCAGGGTATCTTCCATTCGCTCAAACACATTCAAGGCCGCATGCATACGCTCCAATGCCTGAGTACGGTTGTCGATGTGACGGTCGATACCGGCTAATTGAAACCATGTCCAGGCCAGGCCAAGGCTATCCTTTGCCTGTTCATAAAATCCCTGGGCTGCCATAAAATGGCTGATGGCTGAATCAATTTGGTATACACGCACAAAGTAATTGCCCCATTCATACCATACATCGGCCTCCCCGCCAACAGAAAGCTCCTGCCGGTTCGCTTCAAAGCGGTGATATAGTGTGTCGAAAGCGGTTTTGGGTGATTGTGCATCCAGTCGGCGGATTTCATTCAAAAGGGAAGCATTTCCCCCATCCTGGGCAAAGGAAGGGAAAAATACCTGCATAAAGAGAATAGCCGTTATGAACGTTATACTGGTTTTCATTCGTTCAAACGAAAATACATTTTAATGACAAATCTTTAATTAAAAAACCTACTTTATTCTTATCAGATTTACATTTTACACCATCAATTTGACTGCCGCAAGCAAAATGGAAATCAGGATAAAGACTCGGTATGGCCGCTCGGGAATCCGTCGCACCACCCATATACCGGCATAGGCTCCCAGTACAATGACCGGCAACAGCAGCAAGTCCAGCCGGATAGTCTGCCAGGTAATGGTTTCCCATATGAGTACATGAAACGGGACTTTAAATACATTGACAAATAAAAAAAACCATGCCCCTGTACCTATAAACTTATTTTTATCAAAGCCCATGGTCAGGAAATATATGGACATAACCGGTCCTGCTGCATTTCCGATCATGGTGGTAAAACCACCTAAAAATCCAGCCAAAACTGCCAGAAACGTATGATGCGGCAATTGCCGTGTACGATTAAAATTGAGAAGCATCAACACTATCCCAATCAGGATGATCACGGCCAGCAACAGCTGAAACTGTCCTTCGTCCAGCCAGTCACCAATGAAAATCCCGGCCACTACCCCGGCCAGCGTACTCGGAATAAGTTTGAACAACTGCCTTACCTCCGCATGCTGATGATAGTAGCGCACGCCAAAAACGTCGGCCATTACCAGCATAGGCAATACAATACCGGTGGATGGTTTTGCACCAAAAATACCCGCCATCACGGGCACGACCAACATACCAAGACCCCCTAAGCCTGTTTTTGACATACCCACAAACAGGGCACATACAATGATCCATATCCAGTCGGTAAATGTCAGGTCAAACGCTGCTAAAAACTCCATTTTACACAGTATGATGTAGTAAAAAAGCACGGCCTGGATGAATGCATTTCATACAAACCGTGCTCTATCTTTGCGCCTTTCGGGCTTAACCCAGGCTAATCGGCAACTGCCGGATACGCTTGCCGGTAGCGGCATATATGGCATTGCACAAGGCCGGGATAAACGGAGGAACCGGTGGCTCACCCACTCCGGTAGGCTTTTCGCTACTTTCCACGATATGAACCAGTGTATCGTATGGGGCATCGGTAATCCGGGCTACCTGATAGCCGTCAAAATTATCCTGCTCCACCTTGCCGCCTTTCACACTAATCCGGCTCTTGAGGGCCAGGCTTGCCGCAAATGCTGCACCACCTTCAAATTGGGACTTGATCCGCTCAGGGTTCACGGGCACACCGCAATCAACGGCATAATGCACCATGGGTATCCTGATCTGACCTTTATCATCCACCGTTACCTCTACGACACAGGCGACGTATGTCAGGAAACTTCGATGGGCGGCTATCCCCATGCCACTCCCTTTTGGCATCGATTTACCCCAGCCGGATTTATCCCTCACGACCTCTATGACGTTACGAAACCGCGCCGTATCCCAGGGAAACTCCTCTATTTTTTCATTATAATTCCAAAAATCAGCAGTCAGTGCACCAAAATCTATTTTTCGATCGGCTCCAAGCAACTCAATCAGGTTTTGTGCAGGATCCACACCACGGGCTTCGGCTACTTCGTCAAGGGTACAGCCTACGGCAAATCCGTGATGGATATTGGCCACAGACCGTAACCAGCCAATCCGTACTTTGGCAGGTGCCTCCTGCGTTTCGCAACTCATGTTTGGAATATCAAAAGGATTATCTACATGCCCCATGCTTACTTCAAAGCCCGAGGGTTCCTTTTCCGAAAGATTTGACGTACCACCAATCGGCGGGAAAACAGTACGATGCAACCAGGCATTCACGCGGTTGTTTTCGTCGATTCCTACCTTGAGGTATTGGGCACTCAGAAAATGTAAAAAATCATGTTGGATATCATCTTCCCTTGTCCAGAGTAATTTGACCGGGAACCCACTTTGGCGCGATATCAGTGCTGCTTCCACGGCAAAGTCAGGTTTGGATTTTCGGCCAAATGCTCCGCCAAGAAGTGTGACATTTACCTTTACGCTATCTTCATCAAAGCCCAGAGCCGCTGCCACTGCACGCCGTGTCCACTGCGGATCCTGTACCGGTGCCCACACTTCACACACATTGTCCGTAACCAACGCCTGTGCACAGGGTGTTTCCATCGGGGCGTGAGCCAAATGTGGCACCAGATATTCTCCCTCCACCGTTTTTACTGCCCTGGACATGGCTTCCGTTACATTGCCCTGCTCCCGACGAACTTTACCCGGCTTACGGGCTCGTGACAACATGTCTTGCTGAAAACTTTCGGAATCATAATCGGCATTGATGCCGGACTCCCATTGGATGCGCAAAGCCTTTTTGCCTTGCAAGGCTGCCCAGGTAGAATCCGCCACAACGACCACACCACCCAGTGCTTTGTCGTGGGTAGTCGGAAAACCGGGATTATCCAGGGTAAATACCTGCAGCACACCCGGCACCTGTAAGGCTACCTCCCCGTCAAACGACCGGATACCCGGACCGGCTTCGGGATTACGGCTCATGACCGCCACCTTTGCGCCTGGAAGGTCATAATCCATTCCAAATACGGCAGACCCGGTCGCAATGTCCTGCAAGTCGTAAATGGATGTTTTTTTGGTGATATAGTTGAAATCTTCCGGTGTTTTAAGGGTGAGGCTTCCTTCCTCCGGCACAGGAAGGTCAACTGCTTTTTCAGCCAGGTATCCAAAACCAAAGGCTTTGCCCGATGTATGAACCACCTCATGGTTTTTTGCCTTGCACTCCGATACATCCACGCCCCACTCGCGGGCAGCTGCCTGCTCCAACATCAAACGGACGGTTGCGCCCATTCGGCGCATGGGTTCATAAAACATACGGACACTGTACGAGCCGTCAGTATTCTGGTCGCCATACTTACTATCACCGACTGCCTGCTCTATTTTCACACGTTTCCAGTCAGCCTCCAGCTCATCGGCTAGTATCAAAGGCAAACTGGTACGGATACCCGTCCCCATCTCAGATCGGTGGGCAATGAGTGTTACATCACCACTTCCACTGATACTAATGAAAATATTTGGTGTAAAAACGACATCAGGATTTCCCGTCAGGAGTTTCGACTTGTCCGAACAACTAAATTGAACGCCCAGCATCAACCCAGTCATTCCGAGTGTTCCGGTTTTCAAAAAATCCCTTCGATTGACTTTGAAAACCGTTGATTTATCTTGTTGCTCTTTCATTGGTTACCTCCTTTCGCTGCTCGTTTGATCGCCCTGCGTATGCGTACATAGGTACCGCATCGGCAAATATTTCCGGCCATCGCCTGATCAATATCGTCATCGGTTGGTGATGGATTTTGCTCCAAAAGTGCAATCGCTGACATGATCTGCCCGCTCTGGCAATAGCCACATTGGGGCACATCCTCTGCGATCCAGGCTTCCTGTACACGATGGACCACAGGCTCACTGTATCCTTCGATGGTCGTGATTTTCTTGTCACCCACGGTAGAAATGGGTGTCGAACATGAACGAACCGGGCTGCCATCCAGGTGTACGGTACAAGCACCACAAAGTGCTTTGCCGCAACCATATTTGGTTCCTGTCATCTGCAGGTTATCACGGAGTACCCACAAAAGCGGGGTATCCGGCTGTGCGTCAACCTCGACTGCCTGGTTGTTCACAATTAGTTGATAGGTGGCCATTTGTTTTCCTTTTTATCTGTTTGTTTTTATCATTTTGCAGAAAAAATACATCTGTTATACTTGTCGATCAACAAGGCGTATGTCAAATACCCTTAAAACATGGGCTTGTCACCCGGTGCGTACGGGATACACCCCTCATACCTGCCCGGTACCGGTACATATTGAAATGCCGTTTTGGCCACTATTTCGGAGGTCCTGTATCCCCAGGTAATCATCCGTTTCATTACCGTATAGGGATGATATACCACCTGGTCGCGTGCCAGCGACGGATCGATTGCTACATTAAAACCATTGGCTTCTTCCTCCAGCCCCCTGAGCAATTGAAGTACCTGTGACGGATCCATTTTTGTAAACTTTTTACCAAAATCAGCCTTACACTTTTCTTCTATGGCATCGATTCCCTGAACAAAAGATTGCTGCTCTTCTTCCCTGAAGTATTCGGTCACCATCACATTGATAAAACCGGCAACATTCGCTTCGGCTGCCCCTGGCAAGGATTCCGTTTTTGGCAGGATGGCCTCCCCCAGGTCATTGAGAAATGCCAATTGGCGTGCATCCAGCAAGCCCTGATAGGCATTGGGATCAACCGTTGCGCAACTTGTCAAAAATGATTCGGTCGTGATGGCCAGTGCCCCGGCGATCAGTCCCATGGTCGATAGTGCTTCCCTTCTGTCCATTATAGGTTTTGTTTTTTTAGTTCTTCAATCGCATAATTTGCTGCACGAGCAGTCAGGGCCATATAGGTAATGGATGGGTTTTGACAAGCCGAAGATGTCATAGCCGCTCCATCTGTCACAAATACATTGGGCACAGCGTGTATCTGATTAAATTTATTGAGGATGGAGGTTTTCACATCCTTGCCCATTCGGGCTGTCCCCATCTCATGGATGCCCAGACCCGGGGCCTGACCGGTATCGGTGGTACGGATATTTTTGAACCCCGCATTGTCAAGCATCTCAGCACCACTTTCCAGCATATCCCTGAGCATGTTCACTTCATTCTCCTTGTATTCACAATCGATTTCCAATTGCGGCATGCCCCATTCATCCGTTTTATCCTTGTTCAACGTGACCCGGTTGTCGTGATACGGCAGGTGTTCACCCATACCGGTCATACCGATGTTCCAGGATCCAAGTTCAAACATTTTTTCCTTATAATCGGCTCCAAAAGGATCTGTTAACCCGCTCATGTCGCCACCGGTACCACGACCTGTCCCGGCAGAAAAAGCATAGCCCCTGAGGAAATCGGTTTGCTTGTCCGATCCTACGTTTCGGAAACGGGGAATGTATACGCCTGTGGGCCTTTTCCCAAAATAATACTGATCTTTAAATCCGTCAAATTCGGCAGATATCCTCCCCCGGTAGTTATGATCCATCAGGTAACGGCCGAGTATATCGTACTCATTTCCAAGACCCTGTGGAAACCTCGACGAAGTAGAATTGAGCATGATCAGGGTAGTATTAAGGGTACCGGCATTCAGGAAAATAACCCTGGCATAATATTCGGTCATTTCCTTCGTCTGTGCATCGATCACCCGTACCCCTGTGGCTTTTTGTGCTTGATCGTCGTATATGACAGAGTGAACCACTGAATTTGGCCGGAGGGTCATGTTTCCGGTGGCCATCGCAGCGGGCAAGGTAGCCGAATTGGAGCTGAAATATCCACCAAACGGACAACCACGGTTACAACGGTCGCGGTACATACACGGACCTCTGCCCATATGTGCCTGGCTCAGGTTGGCCGTACGTGAAATGATCAGGTTACGGTTTGAATACGTCGATTCGATGTTGTTTTTTAAATGTTTCTCCACGCAGGTCATGTCCATGGGAGGGAGGTACTCCCCATCCGGTACTTGTGCCAACCCGTCACGATTGCCACTGATTCCCACGAATTTTTCCACATATGAATACCAGGGAGCCATATCTTCATAGCCGATGGGCCATTCCACACCATATCCATCCCGTGCATTGGACTCAAAATCCATCACACTCCATCGCTGCGTCCACCGGGCCCACAACAACGACTTGCCTCCCACCTGATAACCACGGATCCAGTCAAATGGCTTGTTCTGGATGTACGGATGCTCCTTGTCTTTGACAAAAAAATGTTCGGTTGCTTCGTTATAGGCATAACACCGGTTGATAATCGGGTTCTCGGCTTTATCGCGAGGGTCAATTTCCAAACGATGGTCAAATTCCCACGGCTCTTTCATGGCCGTTGGGTAGTCTTTGCCATGTTCCACATTTCGTCCCCGCTCCAACACGAGCGTTTTGAATCCATTTTCACTAAATTCCTTGGCAGCCCATCCTCCCGACATGCCCGAACCCACCACTATCACGTCGTAGGTATTGGCATCAGCTGCCTTCCCGTTAATATTAAATGCCATAACTACTTGATTTTGCTATTCCGCAATAATAGCATCAAAGCCACAAGTAGCCGCAAGTGGCAAACGGATTGTTCTCCTTATTTTGACAAACGGTTGATAATGAAAGGCTTTCTCGCCATGGTGCAAAACCAGAATCCATTGTAGCGAAATGCCCGGGGCACGTTATCCCGATCATTTTAACCTATAAAACATACGTATGCACATGTTTCGATGGTGGTATCACCCGAAATGACCCGCTACATCCCCGGATTTTATGAAAAATTCCTGCGGCCCCAAGGGTGAGGTTGTATTTGGGAAACGTACAAAAAGCCACCGATTCAGCCAGAAGGAAAACAGCATGCTGAACCCATGGCAGGGCAAGTTCGCTCAATGCAGTACCTAAACGAAAATCAGCACCGGATGGCCAATTAAATCCGGGCCTGATAGGTATACAAGTCAAAGTACCTTCCTTGCCGGGCGATCAGCTCATCATGGGTACCCTGCTCATGGATATTGCCGTTTTCGATTACCAGGATTTGATTGGCCTGCCGGATGGTACTGAGGCGATGGGCAATCACAAAGGTCGTCCGTCCTTTCATCAGACGTGTCAGGCTTTCCTGAATATACGATTCGCTTTCGGTATCCAGATTGGATGTGGCCTCATCGAGGATCAGTATTTTGGGGTCGGCCAGTATGGCACGGGCAATCGCAATGCGCTGGCGTTGACCTCCGGATAGTTTTACACCCCGCTCTCCGATTAGGGTATCCAGCCCGTCTTCAAAGCGGTCAGTAAATTCATTGACATGCGCAGCACTTACGGCCTCCAGTAGCTGGCTTTCTGAAGCCATTGGCCGTGGGAACAATATATTTTCACGGATAGTCCCTTCAAAAAGGAAATCATCCTGCAAAACAACACCAAGGTGGCCTCGGTAACTTTCGAGTGTCACACGAGACAAATCCTTTCCATCGACCGAAATTGTCCCCTTCTGCGGGGTCAGAAAGGTAGCTACAAGGCCGGCTATCGTTGATTTTCCCGATCCTGAAGTGCCCACAAGTGCCGTAACAGAACCGGCAGGTGCGTCAAACGATATGTTCCGGATCACATGCTTCTCTTCCTCATAGGCAAATGATACATCATCAAAACGTATATCACCCTTTAGCTGGCTCAGCTGTACGGTTCGATCCTTATCACTTCCCTCCAGTGGCATATTCATCAACTCCTCGGTACGATCCAGCCCGGCAAATGCTTCCGTCAACTGACTCCCGATATTACTCATCTGCACGATAGGGGCAATCATAAAACCCAGGTACAGTGTAAACGACAAAAATCCCCCCATGGTCAGGTCACCCTCCATGATCATATAGCCCCCTATTCCCATAATGCCAGTACTTGCCAATCCTAGCAAAAAAGTAGCTGAGCTGGTCACAAAACTCGTGGAGGTAAGGCTTTTCTTTACATTTTCATACAAGCGGATAGCACCTGCAGCAAACGTATCGACCTCCTGTTGTTCCGCATTAAACCCTTTGATTACCCGGATGCCATTCAATGTCTCCGTCAGTCGGCCGGTTACCTCGGCATTGATTTTCCCCCTTTCCCTGAAAATAGGGCGGATATATCCAAAAGCTTTCATGGAAATAATCCCAAATATGATCACGGGTACCAGGACATATAGGGTCATCATGGGGCTGATGTTGATCAGGAGGAATAGGGAAATCACCGCTGTTATCAGGCCCCCGACCAATTGAACCAGTCCGGTGCCCACCAGATTGCGTACCCCTTCCACATCGCTCATGATGCGTGAAACCAGCTCGCCGGATTTGGTATTGTCAAAAAACCGAACGGGCAGGAAGATCACCTGCCGCTGTACTTTCACCCTCAACTGGGCGATGAGGTGCTGGGCCTCTACACTCAGGATACGTGTGAGCAAAAAAGATGTAATGGCCTGAACGGTTATAGCTCCTGCCACCACAAGCAATAACCCCTTGAGCTTTGCCATATCCCCGTTTACGATCACATCATCCATCAGATACTTGCTGGCACCCGGAAGTACCAGGCTCGCTAATCGGCTGATGATGATGAGCAACAATCCAAAAAGAACGATTTTTCTGCGTGGCCAAATAATGGTTTTAAACACATGTCCAATGCTGACGGTTGATTTTTTTGCCATAGGGAATACGGGTTGAACGGTGGCTGTCAAAAAGGACTCCAAAAATAAAAAGTCTGACACGATGGCATATTTATGTGAAAAAATTTCAATACCAGCGCAGGCTTGTTAATTTTAGCGTCAGGCTTTAAACCACTATCTATGTCAGCTATTAACAGAAGAAAATTTATCCGCCAGGTTGGGCTTACAACCCTCCTTCCCCTGGCTTCCGGTTCCCTTTCCGGATGTTTTTCCGGACAAAACCAAAAGAAACGTCTGGGTGTCGCACTCGTAGGACTTGGCTACTACAGCTCTGACTTGCTGGCCCCGGCCCTGCAACTTACGGAAAATTGCTACCTGGCCGGTATCGTGACAGGCTCACCGGAAAAAGTGCCCGTATGGCAGGAAAAATACGGCATCCCGGATGAAAATGTCTACAACTATGACAACATGCACGAAATGGAAACCAATGATGCCATTGACGTGGTGTATGTGGTCCTTCCCAATTCCCTGCACCGGGAATATGTGATCAAGGCAGCCAATATGGGCAAACATGTATGGTGTGAAAAACCCATGGCCCTCAACGAGGCCGAATGCCGCGACATGATCGATGCCTGCAGGCAAAACAATGTAAAACTCAGCATCGGCTATCGTATGCAGCACGAACCCAATACCCAGACCATCATCGGCTATGGCCGTGACAAAACCTATGGAGATATCCAACGGATCGTGACAGAGGCAGGCTTTTACTACAATGCCACCGATGTATGGCGGCTCAAAAAATCAATGGGTGGAGGAGCCATGTTTGACATGGGCGTATACTCGCTCAATGCAGCCCGCTATGTGACCGGCGAAGAACCCATTGCGGTCACGGCACGGCATGAAACCAATCGTCCGGATATTTATACGGAAGTAGACGAATTCACCTATTTCGATCTGGAATTTCCAAGTGGGGCCATTGCCAATTGCAAAACCAGTTTTGGGGAAGACCTCAACCTGCTTGATGTGACATGTACCAACGGAGGCTACCAGCTCAGCCCGTTTCAGTCGTACAATGGCATTAAAGGCAGCACCAGCGACGGCAAAATCCTTGACATCCAGATCCCCAATCAACAGGCCAGGCAAATGGATGAAAATTCGCTGGCCATAATGGAAGACAAACCCGTACTGGTACCTGGCGAGGAAGGCCTGAAAGATGTCCGCATTGTGGAAGCCATTTTCAAATCGGCAGCCACGGGCGAACGTGTCGTGATCGGCTCCTGACCCCATTTTTACCTATTAACAAACCAGCGGATCAAAGGAAACTCCTTGTCCGCTGGCTTATAAAACACCCGTATCTGCGCACTCAGCATCCAATCTTTTTATCATGAATCGATCATTCGCTCTCCTTTTTATCCTTGTGTCTGCACTTGTGATTTCCTGCCGTGACATACCATCCCAAACAAATGGTGTCGCACCACAGGATGCACCTGCTACTTTTGAACTGGCGGAAGGATTTGAAATCAGCCTGGTAGTAGCCGAACCCCTTGTGGCCGATCCGGTAGCAATGGAAATAGACGAAAACGGAGATTTGTATGTGGTGGAAATGCATGGTTATCCGCTGGATGTCAGTGGCTCTGGCATCGTCAAACTGATTACGGACTCAGACGGGGACGGCATGCCCGACAAAAGTGTGGTGTTTGCCGATAGCCTGGTACTCCCCACCGGTATCATGAAATGGAAAAGAGGCGTAATCGTAATCGATTGCCCCTACGTTTTTTATTTGGAAGACACCAATCAGGATGGGCGTGCCGATGTGCGGGATACACTGCTGACCGGATTTGCCTTTACCAACCCCCAACACAACGCCAATACGCCAATATTTGGCCTTGATAACTGGATTTACATTGGAAATGAAGGCCATTTTAGCCCGACAATTTATGTGGACTTGTTTGACTACCCCGGCTCACCCATGCATTTTCCGTCGCAACCCGACGGCCCGCAATTGCCCCCAAATGCCGGAGGAAGAAACGTTCGCATAAAACCCGATCAAAAGCAACTGGAAATGATGTCGGGAAATACACAATACGGTCAAACATTCGATCCTTGGGGCCACCAGTTGGGCACCAGCAATGCGGATCACTTGTTTCATGAAGTCCTGGCTGCCAAATACCTTTCGAGAAACCCCAACCTCCGACTGGCCAGGGCCACCCAGGACATTTCCGATCATGGCAATGCGTCGGAAGTATTTCCAATTACCATCAACCCTGAACACCAGCTACTGACCGACATTGGGGTTATCACGTCTTCCAGTGGCGTCACCTGGTACACGGGTGGGCTTTTTCCCGACGAATTCAATAACGTTACGTTTGTTGCCGAATCCGTTCACAACCTGGTGCATGCCGACAAACTTACGGATGAGGGGGCTTCTTTTCGCGCCAGTGCCCTTTATCCGGATAAGGAATTCCTCGCTTCGACCGATTCGTGGAGCCGTCCTGTCAACTTCTATATAGGACCTGACGGAGCTTTGTATATGATCGATTATTACAGGCAAATTATCGAACACCCCGAATGGATGAGCGAAGAGGTAACCAATTCCGGCGCATTGTACAACGGAATGGACAAAGGAAGGATCTACCGGATAGTACCAAAAGGAACGGCCCGGGCTGCATGGGGAAATGAACTGGCACTGGCCGGCACCCAACAACTCGTTGACTACCTGGATCACAAAAACCTGTGGTGGCGAAAAAATGCCCAACGCCTCCTGCTTGACAGCGCGGACGATCAAACCGTGGATTTGCTTACGGCATTTATTGCCAACAACCCTTCACCAGCCGGATGGGTACATGCCCTTTGGCTTTTGGACGAACTGTATCCTCTCCCCGAAGAATTGCTGACTGCCGCGCTCGCCCATCCAGCAGCCGGCGTGCGGGAAAATGCCATTCGTATTGCCGAACGACACCTGAATGAAAATCCCGGCCTTTTGCCTCCTCTTTTAGCCCTTGCGGACGACACGCATCCCAAAGTACGCTTCCAGTTGCTACTCACACTCGGCTATCTGGACGATGATCGATCAAAAGCCGTGAGACAAAAATTATTATTTGAACACCTCGACGATGAATGGATGCAGGTAGCTGCCCTTTCCTCGGTCGGCGAAAACAGCCTGGCCCTTATCAGCGAATTGATAAAAAATCCAGCCATCCGATCTTCTGACGGTGGCCGGGAACTGATGAAAACCTGTGCAT
>JAOUOM010000285.1 GCA_029880385.1 Cyclobacteriaceae bacterium
TACCAACCGGTGACGTACCACATCATGTGCATCGAGCGATACAAACCCGATTCCTTTCACGTCCTTCAGGATTTCCAATGCTTCTATCAGACCGGATTTTTGTCGTTTCGGAAGGTCAATCTGAGAACGATCCCCGGTAATGACGGCTTTGGAATCAGGGCCCATACGAGTCATAAACATTTTGATTTGCATGGGGGTCGTATTTTGGGCTTCATCGAGCAGGATAAAGGCATTATTGAGTGTCCGGCCCCTCATATAGGCCAGGGGGGCAATTTCAATGATGTTATTTTCCCGGTAGTACCTCAACTTTTCCGCCGGTATCATATCACTCAGGGCATCATAAATAGGCCTGAGGTAGGGATCGATTTTTTCCTTAAGGTCACCCGGAAGAAAACCCAGGTTTTCCCCAGCTTCCACAGCAGGCCGGGTGATGATGATTTTTTTTACCTCTTTATTTTTGAGTGCTTTAACTGCCATGGCTACCGACACATACGTCTTCCCGGTGCCGGCCGGGCCGATGGCAAAAACCAAATCGTTTTTTTCAACCGATTCAATTAATTTTTGCTGATTGGGGGTCCGTGCCGTGATTTTAAAACCCCGCGTCCCGAAAACGAGCACGTCTTTTTCATCCGTCTCCCTAAACATCAGGAGATCCTGGTTGATAAAATTAACGACATTTTCCTGTGTCACTTTTCCATATTTGTTGAAATGGATCAGTAGCGAATTGAGCACCTCACTAATGCGGATAATCTGCGGGGCCGTCCCCTGTATCCTGATTTCATTACCCCGCGATATGATTTTGCTGTCAGGAAATGCGGATGCAACTTCTTTTATGATTTGATTTTCAACCCCCAGGAAATCTACAAGGGGAATATTTTCCAGTGTAAAAACTTTTTCTAACAAATGCTGATGTTTTGAATGATGGGTGAATACAGGCGATGAATTCTTTGTAGTTTTGGACACAAAATAAACAAAAATATTCGCTTGCAGGAATGACCATTGTTACATTTATGTCGGATTTTGGAAATGAAGACCACTATGTAGCGACAGTAAAGGCTGCCTTGTTAAAAAACAATTCTGCAATCCGGATTCTGGACATCAGCCACACCATCACGCCGTTTGATATCGGTCATGCCGCCTATGTGCTCCGGCATGCATTTCCTCATTTCCCCGAAGGGTCCGTGCATTTGGTTGCCATCGATCCTTCTGACAAAATCGACACGCGGATCATTGCGCTCCGGCTACAAGACCACTACTTCATTGGGTCTGATACCGGTATTTTCAGCATCATCAGCGAACAAGAACCAGATGAAATCATAGAGATTACTTTTTCACCTTCTACATTTTTAGCCCGTGACGTTTTGGCTCCCGTTGCCGCCCTTTTGGCTACCGGAACACCCCTGCATTCGCTGGGAGAAACTACCCGTACACACCGAAAGCTTTTTGCCCGGCAACCCAAGGTGACCAAACGTGAAATCGTTGGGAATATCATTCGGGTCGATCACTTCGGCAACCTGATCACCAATATTCGAAGAGTGGATTTTGATAAAATCCAGGAGCTGAACGGGCATGTCCCCTTCGAGGTACAAGTGGGCAGGGAAACGTACCGGCGGTTTCACGAGAATTACGACGAAGCCGACCCGGGCGATTGTTATGTACTATTCAACACCGATGGCCTTTTGCAAATAGGCATCAACAAAGGACATGCGGCCCAATTGCTGGGACTCCGCCTGGATGCCCCGATTTATATCCAGTTTAATCCGTGACGCACATGTTGATACGAATTGTAAAAATGAAGTTCAAAGCAGGGCAATGCACGGCGTTTGAAGCCCTGTTCGATTCGGTTCGCTCTGAAATTGCCTCGCAAAAGGGATGTGAGGGTGTAGCTATCTACCGTGACAGTATGGATCAAACCGTCTACTATACGCACAGTAGATGGGAAAGCGAAAAATACCTGAACCGCTACAGGGATTCGGCCTTTTTCAAAAGCACATGGTCTAAAACAAAGATCCTTTTTGATGGGAAACCCGAAGTTTTTTCCCTGGTTAGCCTAAAAGCCACTTAATGCCCCACACAAATAGTCACACCATCCGTGATGTAGTTTTGGTTAATCCCGATATTTCCGTAGGAAAGGACAATGTTGCTAAACATACCGTCCGCTAAATGAATTTTGATGCTTCCATTCATTTGGCGGAGCAAATCATACGTTAGGATTTCACCGGTAGACAGAGGTACCTGGTCAAGGATTGTCACGCTTTTACCAGTAGTCCCTACTACATCCTCCAGCTTAAAGGCAAGCTCCCCTACTTCATTAATACTGCCAAAGTGCAAATGAGCAGGGAAATCGTATTTTTCTTCCGTATTTTCCAGGGTAATAACCACTTCGAGTTTTCCTGGTTCCAATTCAGTAAAAACAACATCGCCCCGTACGGGATAATAGCCTGCACGATGGAGCAGGTATTTTGACTGGCGCAAATAATCTACACTTTCACTCGCCGGCTCACAAGCCAGCAGACTAAAAAGCACAATCCATCCAGGTATCGTTTTCATATCCAAAAAATTATTATCCTGCTATAAAACATCTACGTAGTAAAGATAATTTCAATTGATCCGAATAAAACTGTCAATATTCCCTTTTTCAGAAAACAAGATTGCAATACTTCTTGTCGAGGGGAAATGTGCCATCACAATGACCAGTACTGAAACAATAGGTACGGACAGGATCATGCCCACCACTCCCCAAATGTAGCCCCAAAATGCCAATGAGACCAATACGATCAGCGGGCTTAGGTTTAATGTCTTTCCCATGATACGTGGCTCAATATAGTTGCCCACGAGTACTTGTACGATTTCCACCGAAACAAAGACCCACAAAAAGGGCAAAAAGGAGGCAAATTGAAAAACAGCAAACAAAGACGGCAACAATGTGGCAACCAATGACCCGACGTAGGGCACAAAATTGAAGAGGAAAATAAGAAAGGCCCACAAAACAGCAAAATCCACCCCAATGACCAATAACACAAAATAACTAATGACCCCGGTTAGCAGGCTTACCATGAATTTTACGGCAAAATAGGTATTGATTGACGTACTAATTCTGCTTACAATCTCTGACATTGTCCCCTTTGATTCGCTTCGTTCAAACATGTTTTCAAGCTTTACAGGCATAAAAGCATCTTCAATCAACAGGAAAATAACATAGACAAAAACCAACGCCGTATTTCCCAACAAAGCAGAAACAGAATTCAAAAATGACGTAGCCAGATACTGGATATCTAAATCCACACTGGCTAGTTGCGCACGAATAAAGGAATCAATTTCCACATTTCCTGTCAATTGTGACAGACTCTTCACGAGGGAGTCAACATTGTGCTCATATTGCGATGATTTCTCAATGATAAGGTTGACATTGTATGAAATGACGCTGATGACAAACCACAGCAAGGCAAACGTGACCAAAAATGAAAGCACCCGTGTCAGCCATTTTGGCAACGAATGATCCCTGAAACGAATCCGGGCAATTAGGTTACGGGTTGCGCGAATAAGGTACCAAACGATGACCGCCAGTATAAAGGGCTGGATCAGGCCTCTGAAATAGATCAGGGCAAATACAATCATCCCTATGATCAAAAACCAGTAGGCTGTACGTGCCACATCATTCGTTGGTGTATTCGGTAGTTTCATCCTTTCATGTTTGAACTACGAAGCTAAAGAAATTCGCACGTATGAATCCAGCAAACTGGGACATAAAAAAAGCGGCAAACACACATGGTGTTTGCCGCCCATTAAGAACCAGCTATGGAAAATAGATACTCACTATTTGTAACAAATGTAAATGAATTTTCCGTGTCACAAAATGAATTCCAAAAAAATATATAGCAAATGCTATATAAAATTTATCCAAAATGGACTGATTGTGATATTGGAATTATTTATTGCATTATTCCAATTTGTAACTGCATTTCATACCAATCTGTTGAATTGAATAAAGAACGGCTTCATGCTTTCCATATTTGATAACAGGGGTTGAATCTTGGCAAAATGGACTATTCTTCATCATTTGATACATAGCAAAAGATATGCATCCAGAGGTGAGGTACGGTTTGGGCAAAAAAAAACGAAGGCATGTCTGCATTCGTTTTTGGTACCAAAGGAGGGAATCGAACCCTCACTCCCGAAGGAACACGATTTTGAGTCGTGCGCGTCTACCAGTTCCGCCACTTTGGCTTTTCAGGGTTGCAAAAGTATGGAAAAGAATTACATTGCCAAAACAAAAAACAGGTACTTTGCAGAAAGGGGCAAAAGGAAGATGAAAAGGATCAAAAACCGAAAGAAATTTACCTTTGAATACCTGTACAAACACCTCTGGAAATGAATATGCCGGCTACATTTTGGATGCGACTAT
>JAOUOM010000286.1 GCA_029880385.1 Cyclobacteriaceae bacterium
GGGAATCGTATAAAACTGCCGGTAATTCTTGTATACTTCGTCAAACAGCTCAAAATAAAAGACTTTGTAACTGGAAAACGCACGGATTTGATTTTGCACATTGATTTGTACCATATTGGTTTCCAGGTCGTACTTGATAGTCCCGTTCAGGGTATCATGGTCGATGGTAACCACAAAACCCTCGTGCCAGTAATCGGCCGAAACCTGACACCTGGCAGACGTGAATCCAAAAAAAACAAATCCGATAGCCAGCAGCATTCCTTTCATGTGTTATTTCAGTATTTCGTGCCCCATTTTATCCCTTTTTGTTTCGAGGTATTTTCGGTTGTGCTTGTTTGGGTATATTTCGATGGGGACATTTTCCACAATTTCCAGTCCATAGCCCATCAATCCTACCCGTTTTTTTGGGTTATTGGTAATCAGTTTCAGTTTGCTGGCACCCATAAACCGTATAATTTGTGCCCCTACGCCATAGTCTCGCTGATCCATTTTAAATCCAAGGTGCAGATTGGCCTCAACCGTATCCATCCCGTTTTCCTGCAATTTGTACGCCTTGAGCTTGTTTTCCAGACCTATCCCACGGCCTTCTTGGTTCATGTATACGACCATGCCTTTTCCTTCTTTTTCCACCATTTGCATGGCATTGTGCAACTGGTTTCCGCAATCGCAGCGGTATGAACCAAAAATATCGCCAGTCAGGCACGAAGAATGCACCCGTACGAGCACAGGTTCGTCTTTGTCCCACTCACCTTTATAAAGTACCAGGTGATTGTCGCCTGTATTGACCTGCCGGAATGCTTTTAACTTAAATTCACCATGTTCGGTTGGCATATCCACCTCGATCAGCTCCTGGATGAGCGTTTCATGCTGCATGCGATATTCAATCAGGTCTTTGATACTTACCAGTTTCAATCCAAACTTATCAGCCAGTATGCGTACATCAGGCAGACGAGCCATGGTACCATCATCTTTTAGGATTTCGACCAAAACACCGGCAGGCTGTAGTCCGGCCAGGCGTGCAAAGTCAATGGCTGCTTCGGTATGACCGGCACGTCGGAGTACACCTCCCTGACGAGCCCTTAGCGGAAAAATATGACCCGGCCGCCCCAGTTCTTCCGGTTTGGTTGCAGGATTTACCAACGCCTGTATGGTACGGGATCGGTCATTTGTCGAAATACCGGTCGTATTGCCATAGCCCAGCAAATCGACAGATACGGTAAACGGAGTTTCGTGTGTGGCGGTATTTTTACCTACCATCATATCCAGGCCCAGTTCGTCGCAACGCTGCTCTACCAGCGGAGCACAAATCAAACCCCGGCCCTCTTTCGACATAAAATTTATGATTTCTGGGGTCACCTTCTCGGCCGCGCAAATAAAATCCCCCTCATTTTCCCTGTTTTCATCATCTACTACGATGATGATTTCCCCATTCCTGATCGCTTCAATGGCCTCTTCAATGGTATCCAGCTTTATTTCTTCGTTCATCATTTGTTGTTTACACTCAGCTATTAATAACAATTATTTTATCGTGACGTTCCCCAAAATCCGTGCAATTTCCATTTCCATCTTTTTCAGGTCCTGGATTTCCTCGATGATCTCGTCAGGGCTATCGCCATCCAAATGCTTTAGTTTGTCTGTTTCTGTCCGTATTAAATGTTGGATGATCCGGAATTTCAATCGCAATATATTGGTAAAAGTCACATCTTTTAAATGGTCGGCCTCATGCGGCACATGAATCCCGTATTTGGATTCCCAAAATTCGCTGATCTCGTACCGAGTGGCACTGAGTTCAATCACCGTTTTTCGTATATCTTCATCATCTGAATCAAGGAAAAAAGTAGCATCCACGATTTCACCGGCCAGTGCCTTTTCCCTGAACTGCCCGAGTATTTTGTTGTAAACAGGATGCGTGAAATGTATTTCGTCGGTTTCTGACAGGAAATAATGCACGATTTTTTCATCTTCCAGCTTACTGTTTCGGATCATTTCATTGCCATAATTTATCAAAACCCGTATGCTCTCCTTTTCCTGGTATGCAATGATTTTTCCAATATCGTCTACCTCCGGCTCTTCCTTTTGAGGGGACATAAGCTCCCGGACGGGAAGCGGACTAGGTTCTACCGGTTGCTGGCCTTTATTTTCCCTGCTTTTGGTTATCAGGAGTTTGTTCTGCTCACTGATCAGTATTTGTTCGCTGATATCCAGGACAGAACTACACTCCTTTATATATACCGATCGCTTGATTGGATCCCCGATTTTGGTAATACTCTGGACAATGTCACGGATTATGCCCGCCCGCTTGACCGGATCATGCTGTGCATCCTCCAGCAAAAGTGAAGCTTTGAAAACAATAAAATCACGGGATTCACTGGTCAGAAAATGCTGAAAGGCACTCGTACCCAGGGCACGGCTATAACTGTCAGGGTCCTGGCCATCGGGCAGGGCAATTACCCGTACATTTAGCCCACCTTCCAGCAAAAGATCGATCCCGCGAAAGGATGCCCGGATACCGGCTGCATCGCCATCAAACAGCACCGTTACATTTTCGGTGTAGCGCTTGATCAATTTGACCTGATCTTCGGTAAGTGCCGTACCCGAAGAGGCGACTACATTTTCCACCCCGGCCTGGTGCATGGAAATAACGTCTGTATAGCCTTCTACCAGGTAGCAGTTGTCCAGTTTTCGTATGGCATGCCGGGCCTGTGATATACCAAAGAGCACCTTGCTTTTATTGTAAAGCTCGGTTTCCGGCGAATTGATGTATTTCGGCTGCTTTTTATCGGAGGTCAGTATCCGTCCACCAAAACCAATGACTTTGCCGGTCACATTCTGGATAGGAAAAAGGACACGTCCCCGAAAGCGATCGTAGGTTTTGCCTTCTTTTCGTATGATCAGGCCAGCCTCTTCGATCAGGTCCTCATCAAAGCCTTTGCCCAGAGCCTCTTTGTAAAAATGATCCCAATCCTGAAGGCTGTACCCCAGTTTGAATGTGTCGATAGTGGTAGCTGAAAAACCCCTTTCCCTAAAATAGGACATGCCAATGGACTGGCCTTCTTCATGATCATGAAGCAACCGGCTATAATAATCGCTGGCATGCTGGAGAATAATGTACAGGCTTTCCCTTTTGTTTTGAGCCAATTGCGCCTCATCGGTCCGTTCTTCCTCTATGATCTCGATTCCGTATTTATTGGCGAGAAATTTCAGAGCCTCCAAATAGCTAAGTCCGTCAACTTCCATAATGAAGGTGATGGCATCCCCTCCTTTTCCTGAACTAAAACACTTAAAAATCCCCTTGGAAGGGACAACATAGAAAGATGGTGTTTTTTCGGCCGTAAACGGACTGAGTGCCTTGTAGCTGCTACCCGATTTTTTGAGGTTCACAAAATCGCCCACTACTTCCACGATATCCATCCGGTTCTTTATTTCCTCAATAGTGGCTTGATTGATCATGGGCAAAATTCTTACGCAAAACTAACTTATTTGAAAGAGAAAATTTGTGGATAGCCCAGCCTTACGTAAACTTGTATTTATATACAGTCTAAATAAAGAGAAAATGGAGATCACCAGGGAAAATGTGCTGGAAGCACTCAAAGGGGTTCAGGATCCTGATCTAAAGCAGGACCTTGTCACACTTAACATGATCCATAATATTGTAATAGATGGGCATAAAATAAAATTGGATGTAGTCCTTACCACTCCGGCATGTCCCTTAAAAGAAATGATCCGCAAGGATTGCGTAGCAGCCCTGGAAAAACACCTGGGCCAATCCATCGACCTGGAAATCAACATGACCTCTAATGTCACAACGACCCGTTATGACAATGCGCCTTTACTACCCGGTGTCAAAAACATTGTGGCCATTGCATCAGGCAAGGGTGGCGTGGGCAAGTCTACCACAACAGCCAACCTGGCCGTGGCTCTTGCCAAAACCGGAGCAAAAGTAGGGTTGATCGATGCCGATATTTTCGGCCCATCCATCCCTACCATGTTCAATTGCGAATTTGAACATCCCGGACTAATTGAAATTGAAGGAAAAACCATGATCCTTCCCATTGAGCAGTATGGGGTCAAATTAATATCCATTGGTTTCCTTGCACCACGTGACAATGCAGTTGTATGGCGCGGGCCTATGGCCAGTTCTGCCCTCAAACAGTTCTTTACCGACACAAAATGGGATGAACTGGACTACCTGCTCATTGACCTGCCTCCGGGAACCAGCGACATCCACCTGACACTGGTACAGACTGTCCCTGTGACGGGTGTAATCATCGTGACCACTCCGCAAAAAGTAGCCCTGGCAGATGCCCAAAAGGGAATGTCAATGTTTAAACAGCAGCAGATCAATGTACCCATTTTGGGGGTAGTCGAAAACATGGCCTATTTCAC
>JAOUOM010000287.1 GCA_029880385.1 Cyclobacteriaceae bacterium
TGGCCGAACTGGAATTTTGTGTACATAATGAGGCTGTGTTTTCAGCTCTGGATTTTCTGGAGCACCGTACCGGACGCCTGTTTTTTGACATTCACTCCATTTCCTTTTTGAAGGAACCGGTTTTGGGTTTTCTGACCGATTTTTTTAACTGGACAGAAGAAAAAATCGCAATCGAGCGGGGTTTGGTGGAGGAGGCAGTGTACCGTGCTACTCATTTTGAATAAATAGCACAACCGGAATGCCTGAAAAAAATAAAATGGATTACTTTGGTTGTTTGTATTTCCCTATCGGAGATACCTAAATAAAAATAAAACCAATTGACATGGCATTATGGGGATTAGACCTGGGAGGGACTAAAATAGAGGGTGTAGTACTGGAAAGTGCGGAAAACCCCAACGTTCTGGCACGCCTGCGTATTCCTACCGGAGCAGAAAAGGGATATGGGCACATACTCGACCAAATTCAGCTATTGATTGGCATGCTTAGTCGCGAAACGGGGCTCAAACCTGTCAAGATCGGGATTGGCACACCCGGCACACTTGACCCGGGTACCCAAACGATTAAAAACAGCAATACGACGTGCCTGAACCAACAGCCTTTCCGGGATGATCTGGAGAAAAAGCTGGGAGTTCCTTTCGGCATGGCCAATGATGCCAATTGTTTTGCTTTGGCCGAAACACGGATGGGCTCTGTAAAACAACAAATGCCCGGGGCAAAAGTCACGTTTGGCGTAATCATGGGCTCTGGCGTAGGTGGAGGGGTCGTTGTAAATGGAGAGGTACTCAACGGCAGGCAAGGTATCGGCGGGGAATGGGGCCATAATTTCCTGGATGTCTCCGGTGGCGCATGTTATTGCGGCAAGACAGGTTGTGTAGAGCGGGTCATTTCCGGCAAAAATCTGGAGCGTTACCATTTCGAGACATTCGGTGTGGAAAAGAAACTTGCCGAAATTTACCAGTCACATCTCATTGGCACGGATGCGGATGCGTCACACACCATCGACCGCCTGATCACCTATTTTGGCAAAGCCATGGCCGTAGTGATCAATATTCTGGATCCGGACGCAATTATACTGGGGGGTGGTGTAGGCAATATCGACCTGCTGTATACCGCAGGAGTGGAAGAAATAAAAAAACATATTTTCAATTCACGTCTCGACACCGTTTTCCTCAAGCCAGCACTGGGTGATAGTGCCGGTGTATTTGGGGCGGCATTTTTAGGGACATAAATGGCAAAATTTCTTTCAAAACCAGAAAGCAGCACCTAATCATTGGTTTACAACCTTTCACAGCGTAAATTCCTGTCATGAACCGCTTTTTGTCTGCCCTGTTACCTATTATTCTACTGACGATGGCCTGCACAACCCATACCAAAACAATTTTTGACCAGCTGGTCAAAAGAAATGTCGACCTTCAGGGCCATCGGGGAGCGAGGGGCTTGATGCCCGAAAATTCAATCCCTGGTTTTTTACATGCACTTGACCTGGGTGTGACCACCCTCGAAATGGATGTAGGGATCACCCATGACAAAAAAGTGATTGTGAGCCATGATCCGTTTTTTTCACCCGAAATCTGCCTGGATCCCGAAGGCAAGACCATAGCGGAGGAACGGGCTTATATGTATAATTTGTATCTGATGGATTATGACTCGATCATACACTATGATTGTGGACTAAAAATCCACCCGAGATTTCCTGACCAAAAGAAAATAGCGGCGATCAAACCCCTGTTGTCGGATGTATTTCGGGCAGTGGAGGGCAGAATTTCAGAATGTGAATTAAGGCCGGTCAATTACAATATTGAGATCAAGTCCCTGGCGGATGCCGATTATATCTATCATCCGACACCTGCAGTATTTTCAGATATGGTTTACCGGGAGATTGAGGGCAAGATCGACTGGGGGCGTATTACCATCCAGTCATTTGATTTTCGTATTCTTCAGTATTTTCATGAGAAATACCCGGAAGTTCGCCTGGCTTTGCTGATCGAAAATGACATCCCCTGGCAGGACAACCTGGACTCGCTGGGTTTTATTCCCCCTATTTATAGTCCTGATTTTTCTTTGCTGACCAAAGAGATTGTCGAGGCACTGCATTTCCAGGATATGAAGGTTATACCCTGGACAGTAAATAATCCGGCAGAAATGAAACGGATGATGGAGTGGGGCGTGGATGGTTTGATCACGGATTATCCCGACCGGGCAATCAGGCAAATTCTGCATTAAATGCCCGCAAATTTTTATTCCGGTTGGGACTTATGTCCTGTCCCTTATATTTGCGGTCGAAAATTTTCAGCAGGAAATGAAAAAATACAATGTGTATGCCATCGGCAATGCCCTGGTAGATTATGAAATCAAGGCAAGTGAGCAGATGCTCCTTGACCATCAGGTGGAAAAAGGGCTGATGACCCTTGTGGAGGAAGCCCGTCAGGCAGAACTAACCGCAGCAGCCAGTGGCCATGTGGTCAAAAAACAGGGAGGGGGGTCTGCGGCCAATAGCATTGTTGCCTTTTCCCAGTTGGGAGGAAGGGGCTTTTATTCCTGCAAAGTGGCCCATGACGAAGATGGCAAATTTTACCTGGCAGATCTGCACGAAAACGGCGTTGGGACGAACCTAACCTATGACCGGTTGGCAGAGGGAACTACCGGCAAATGCCTGATCCTGATCACACCGGATGCCGAGCGCACCATGAATACCTACCTCGGCATCACATCCGACTTTTCGGTAGCGGAATTAGACAAAGAAGCTTTGATAAACAGCGAATACCTTTTTATGGAGGGGTATCTGGTGGCATCCCCATCAGGCAGACAAGCGATGATCACGGCCAAAAAATGGGCTGAGGAAAACAATGTCAGGGTTTCCTTGTCATTCTCTGATCCCAGCATGGTCAAATATTTTCAAAAAGAAATGGACGAGGTAGTTGGGGAAAAAATCGACCTGCTTTTTTGTAACGAAGAGGAAGCCTTGCTGTTTACGCAGGCAGGGGATTTGCAGGAGGCCACCGAGCAATTAAAAAAACGTGCCAGTCAGTTTGTGATTACCAGGGGAAAAAGCGGGGCGGTTATCTGGGATGGAGAAACATTCGTGGATATAAAGCCTTATCCGGTCGAAGCAATTGACACGACGGGGGCAGGGGATATGTTTTCAGGCGCATTTTTGTATGGGATCACACAGGGCTATTCCCTCGCTTCCGCAGGAAAAATAGCCAGCATGGCAAGTTCACGTGTGGTTACCCAATATGGGCCCAGGCTGGCCACGAATGAGCTGCAAGAGATTGCAAACCGTGCCTTTGCCGACTAATTAAACAAAAACAGGGGGCATGTTTGGTAATTATCAACACTCTCTCTATTTTTGCCCTCCGTTTTTTTGGCACAATGTGTCGGGAATGGTAAAATGATTGGGCTGGATTTTGAAGGAATCCAACAAAATGGCAGCCCGATCCGGATAATACAAGACTGAAAATTTAAATGCTACATAAATGAAAAGGACATTTCAACCTTCTGTACGGAAAAGAAAAAACAAGCATGGCTTTCGTTTGCGCATGGAAACTGCCAATGGGAGGGCCGTATTGGCAAGGAGAAGGGCAAAAGGAAGAAAGAGGCTGACAGTCTCTGACGAAATGCATAAAAAATAATCGGGTATGGGCGATGATGGATCATAATGCCCATACTTCCCTTACTTTTACGCGTGACGAGCGCCTAAAGTCCAAAAAGAAAATAGAGGAACTGTTTAAGTATGGTTCCTTTTTTCGTGTCCCACCCCTTCAGGTCAAATACCTCGCCTGCCCTTCGTGCAGCTACCATCAGGTACTCATCGCAGTACCCAAAAAATTTCATAAAAAGGCGGTTGTCCGTAATCTCCTCAAGCGCAGAATACGTGAAGCCTACCGAATAAACAAGCCATCACTTTTTGAAGGGGGTCAAACGTACCATCTGATTGCTATTATGTATCTTTCCAAGGAAATTCTTCCATTTTCGGAAATCGAAAAAAAACTCATCAAGCTATTGAAACGTTTACCTGTCGACAGTTCCTTACCAAACCATGAAGCGTCCCATGAATCGTAAAATCAAATTTTTAGCCGTTGTATTTACTGTGTTGACCTTGGGGTCGCTGCTGGGTTTTCGGATGGCGCAGGATGATGACCGTTATTTTCAGATTGTAAAAAACCTGGACATTTTCGTCACGCTGTTCAAAGAAGTAAATGCCTACTACGTAGACGAAATTAACCCGGCCGACCTGATGAAAACAGGTATTGACGCCATGCTCAAATCACTGGATCCCTATACCAATTACATACCCGAAGACGATATTGAGGAATACCGGACAATGACGACAGGTGAATACGGGGGTATCGGTGCCCTTGTCGACCGCAAGG
>JAOUOM010000289.1 GCA_029880385.1 Cyclobacteriaceae bacterium
CATCCTTACTAAGGCTGCCGCTGACCTTTGGGCTGCCAAAGGCGCATCGGTGGTGGTGAGTGGTTCAAATGATGAAAATGTTCAGGTAGTGGTCAATACGATCAATAGTCTGCTTGGCAACATCGGTGTTACCAGTGATTTTGATAATTACAGCAACCTTCGAAAAGGAGATGATGAGGCGTTTGCCGCATTTGCTGCTGAGTTGAAGAGTGGAAAAGTGGGTGGTATCATCTTCTATAACTGTAATCCGGTTTATGATCACCCTATGGGCAGCACCATCCGGGAAGCAGTTGACAAACTTGGTTTTTCATTGTCTACATCCGACCGTAAAGATGAAACATCTTCAAAGGTCATGTATGTGGCACCTGACCATCACTATCTGGAAGCATGGAATGACTTTGAATTGGCAAATGGCAAGTTCAGTCTTTCACAGCCTACGATTAGTCCGATTTTTAATACCCGACAGGCACAGGATTCCTTTTTGAATTGGGCAGGATCTGACGAAAACTATCTTGACAGGATCCGGGCTTCTTGGGAATCTGATTTGTATCCTTCGGCTGGCGGGTCATACCATGATTTTGAAAGTTTCTGGAATAAATCGTTGCAGGATGGTGTATTGGAACGACCCAAAGGTGCCATCACCATTACAGCTGCGGCAACCAGTGGTTTGAATGAAGCCGCTGAAGCAATTCGCAAAAACTATACGGATGATAGTTCCGAACTGGAACTGGTCATCTATTTGAATAATAGTGTGAGTGAAGGTATTCAGGCAAACAACCCCTGGCTACAGGAAATGCCTGACCCGATCACAAAAGCATGTTGGGAAAACTACCTGACCGTAGCACCCAAACAGGCAGAAGAATGGGGCATTGAGTTAGGCGATATGTCTACTCAAAAAGTGAGCCTGACCGTAAATGGTGTTTCCGTTTCGGTTCCTGTGATGCCACAACCTGGTCAGAAATACGGTACGGTAGGACTGGCTTTGGGATATGGCAGGGAAGTAGCAGGCAAAGTAGCCAATGGAGTGGGTGTCAATGCATACCCGTTGGTTTCTTCTAATGGACAATCACTTTCATTTGCCATTACCTCCGGGATATCTGTCGAAAATACGGGAGAAAGCTATCGAATAGCACAAACCCAGACGCATCAAACCTACATGGGGCGTGAGACGGTCATTCAGGAAACGATCCTTTCCAGGTATCAAAAAAATGCACAAGCCGGTCGTTCATTCCCCGAAATCGCTACTCCTGAAGGCTTCAAAAAGCCGTATGCTGTTTCCTTATGGAAAGGGCATGAGTATGCAAACCATCACTGGGGACTTGTCGTTGATTTGAATTCCTGTACAGGTTGTGGTACATGTACCATTTCTTGTCAGACAGAAAATAACATTCCGGTGGTAGGAAAAGAAGAAGTCCTGAACCGTCGGGAAATGCACTGGTTGCGCATCGACCGCTATTACAGCAGTGATGCCGCGGAAGGTGATCTGAAAGCAATGGAAATTGCAGCCGAAAACCCGGAAGTTACTTTCCAGCCAATGATGTGCCAGCAGTGTAACAACGCACCATGTGAAACGGTATGTCCTGTAGCGGCAACTACGCATAGTTCCGAAGGACTTAACCAAATGACCTATAACAGGTGTATCGGTACCCGTTATTGTGCCAACAACTGTCCCTATAAAGTACGTCGATTCAACTGGTTTAAATACCATGACAATGACCAGTTCAACACCAACCTTGCCATGAGCAATGATTTGGGTAAAATGGTGCTTAATCCGGACGTAACCGTTCGTGCACGAGGGGTAATGGAAAAATGTACGTTCTGTGTGCAGCGTGTACAGGTAGGCAAACTGGAAGCCAGAAAAGAAGGCAGACGGCCGGTAGATGGTGAAATCACTTCTGCATGTGCGGCATCATGTCCGTCAGACGCATTGATATTCGGGGATTTGAAGGATCCGGAAAGCCGAATTTCAAAAGCCCTGAAAATAGAATCGACAGGGAAAGGTGTGGAGGCCAAAGAAGACAGGGCTTACCATGTACTGGAAGAAATCCGGGTAATGCCAAACGTTTGGTATCTGACGAAAGTCAGGAATAAAGATGAAGTAAAAGAAGAAGCATCAAATGCTTAAGCATAAAAGAGAGATATGACATCAGAATCTGTTATACGAGAACCATTAGTTACAGGTGGTAAGACTGTTCACGACGTGACAGTCGACATCTGTCGGCGAGTAGAGGAAAAACCATCCAAATCATGGTTTTTGGCCATGGCTGTTTCATTAGGCGCATTATCCGTTGGTGCTTACTTTGTGGTAGGGCTCCTTTGGGACGGAATTGGCGTCTGGGGGCTAAACAAAACGGTCGGCTGGGCCTGGGACATTACCAACTTTGTTTGGTGGGTTGGTATTGGTCACGCGGGTACATTGATTTCGGCCATCCTTTTGCTGTTTCGTCAGCGTTGGAGAATGTCGATCAACCGTGCTGCGGAAGCGATGACCATATTTGCCGTAATCTGTGCGGCCATGTTCCCGCTTTTGCATATGGGACGGTTATGGTTGGGATTTTTCTGGGCACTTCCATTACCCAATACATACGGGTCACTATGGGTGAATTTCAACAGTCCGCTTTTGTGGGACGTATTTGCCATTTCAACCTATTTCTCCGTATCCCTCGTTTTTTGGTATATTGGCCTGATTCCGGATTTTGCAACTATCCGGGATCGTGCTACGAATAAAATTTCAAAAGCCATTTACGGTGGTTTGGCATTCGGTTGGGATGGTGCAGCCAAGACCTGGAGCAGGTACGAGACGGTGGCATTGGTTTTGGCCGGTCTGGCTACGCCACTGGTACTTTCGGTTCACACCATTGTATCGTTTGACTTTGCTACTTCCGTGATTCCTGGCTGGCACACGACCATATTCCCTCCTTATTTTGTGGCAGGGGCTATTTTCTCTGGGTTTGCCATGGTATTAACGCTCCTGCTGGTCACCCGAAAGGTGTACAAACTGGAGGATTACATTACCATCCAGCATATTGAGCTGATGAATATTGTAATTATCATTACGGGTTCTATTGTCGGGATTGCCTATATCACCGAGTTCTTTATTGCCTGGTATTCCGGTGTGGAAGCCGAGCAATATGCGTTTATCAATCGTGCAACAGGACCCTACTGGTGGGCATACTGGTCCATGATGACCTGTAATGTGATTTCCCCCCAGTTGTTTTGGTTTAAGAAAATCCGTACCAGCCTGGCGGCAACATTTGTTTTGTCGATCGTGGTAAATATTGGAATGTGGTTTGAGCGGTTTGTGATCATCGTTACATCCCTGCATCGTGATTTTCTACCATCCAGCTGGTCTATGTTTTACCCTACCTGGTACGATGTGGGAGTCTATTTGTTCACGTTCGGATTGTTCTTCACCGCGTTCTTTTTGTTCGCCAAATTCTTCCCTGTTATTAACATGGCAGAAGTAAAAAGTATTATTAAGTCCACAGGAGAAAAAGTATCAAAATAATGGCAAAGGGATCTAACTTTTTAATAGGAGTATTTGAGGATGAAGACGTATTGCTGAGTGCCATACGTAGCGTTCGGGGTTCGGGCGTGAAAATTCACGAAGTATACAGCCCTTTTCCCGTACACGGCATTGAAGATGCGCTGGGCTATCGTCGGTCCAGGTTGTCTGTTGTAGCCTTTTTGTTTGGATTGCTGGGTACTACGCTTGCCCTGACCATGCAAATTGGGATGATGACCATCGACTGGCCGATGATTATTGGGGGAAAAGATTACCTTCCCATTCCCGCTTTTATACCGGTTACCTTTGAGCTTACGGTATTATTAGCCTCATTTGGGATGGTAGGTACCTTTATGGTGATCAGCAACCTGAAGCCATGGGGTAAGGCAAAGATGTTTGATATCAGGAGTACTGACGATAAGCATATAATGGCGATAGAGCTTTCCTCAAATAAAATGAGTGAAGGTGAAATAGACACCTTGTTGAAATCGAATGGTGCAAGTGAAGTAAATAAAAAGAATTTTGATGAACTGTAATATGAAAATAAACTCATTCATCCTTTTGGGAATCACTTTATTTTTGGCTTCATGTGCTGCCGGCCCTGATGATACAGGAGTGGAATACGCACAGCAGATGTACCATTCAATTGCGTATGAAGGATTATCCCAAATTCAGGATCCGGAAGCTGGTCGATGGTTGACGAGTACGGAAGAAGAGACACATGCTGAATTCTATAATTCAAACCCATACAATTCATTTGCAATGACCATGCGGGAGCCGGTAGCGGGAACCGTCAAAAGAGGCCAGTATCTG
>JAOUOM010000290.1 GCA_029880385.1 Cyclobacteriaceae bacterium
ACAACGGCCAGCGGACGTGTGCTGGAAGGTTACAATGCAATCTATGACATCAGCAATCATCTTTTTTATATTCAATTGGAAAACAAGGAAATACGTGTCCTGGATGGAAAATTGATCGACAATTATTCCTGGATCAATGCCATTACCTATGTGGAGGAATTTTTCGTGAATTGCCTGTACTACGAGATCGATGGAAAAAACACAGCCGGTTTTTTCAGAATCCTGTATCAGGATGAACTGGAACTACTGGTAAAACGAAATATCCGGATCCGGAAAGCTGACTATATCGAGGGATTAGACACTGGCAGGCGGGAAGACACGATACTGAAAGAGGATGCCTATTTCGTAGCCAAATCGGGGATTGCCTACCCCTTAAGTGGAAAGATCAAGAATGACCAGCAAATCCTGGCGGCTGTTTTTCCTGGCTTTGACCTGAAAACGCATGTAAAAGGGCATCAAATAGACCTCAAAACGCAGGAAGGCATGCTTCAGTTAATCACCTTTTTAAATGATGCTTTCTGAATTGGCAGTTAATGAATGACAACCCTATCCAATTCCTGAATGATTTTTTCCAACATATCGATCATTTCATTGTCCGACATTTCGTCATTTTCGAGCAGGGTATCAATGGCCGTGTAAAGCTTTTCCTCGACCACCATTTCGTTTTCATTCGCATAGCGCATCGCATTTTGTATATGGTTCATCGCGTATTTTAGGGCATAGACTGAATTTTCATTTTCACCATTCAACCGGTAGGATTCCGATACCCTAAGCTGAGCCAGGGCCAGTGAGTTTAGCGCATTCAAAAATGCATGTTGCATATGATCCCTGTCGATTGATTTGTCCCTGAATTCCTGATCGACCACCTTAAGGTCACTGATGGCCTTTTCGATTGCCAGGTTACTTATTGAGTCCGCATCCTTTTCGATGAGTTTCATGGACAAAATGGCCTTTTCGATAAACTCCATGGTTGTGTGACGCTGATGCTCCCGAAAATAGTGGATGGCATTTGAGATCAGGTGATCGGGTTGGGTAGCCGTTTCATTGATCATGGGGTGCTCTTCTTTACGTTTTTTATCGTTGTAGGTGTAGCGAAGTGTCGCCAGAATGATGAGCATAAAAAACAGAAAAAACAGAAAATTATAATTTTTCATGACTGTATTTTTAAAAATTCAAAATAACCCTGTGCTGGCCCTCAACATAGTCATATCGTATTCTCATTTGGTAAAAATCTGCGATGCGCTTGATCAACGAAAGCCCCAACCCGCTAGAATCGGGGTGATCGCCCGAACTTCGGAAGCGGTCAAACAACTGCTCGATAGGCATGGCGGGGGGCAGTCCTGTATTCTCCATACAAAGCTCATCCTCTTTTAACACGATATGGATCCTTCCACCCTGCACATTGTGTTTGATTGCATTATTGACCAGGTTATTAATCAGGATAAAGGCCAGGTCATTATTTAAAATAATCAGTGGACGGCTATAAAAATCAGTTGTCACCTGTATGTTTTTCAGGCTTACCAACTCTTCAAAATGGCAGAGTTTATTTTCGATGGCCGTTTGAATATCAATTGGCTCGGCATCTAAAAACTGGTTATTATCAATTTTGCTCAGGGTTGACAGCCCCTCCTTGAGTCGCGACAGCCTTCCGGCAGCTTCATATATTTTACCTACCTCATGTAACTGGCTTTCGGTAAGTGTTTCTTGCAGCAGGCTTTCGGATTTGTTTTTGATAATGGCCAATGGAGTTTGTATCTCGTGCGACGTATTTTCTGTGTATTCTTTTAGGTTTCTATAGTCCCGGATACTTTTGTCAACCATGGTGTCAAGTACGGATTTGAGCAGCCTGAATTCATCAATTACGGTCTGTAGCGGTTGTATGGGTTCCGGTTTTTTGATGTTGAATTGCTTTAACTGAACCAGTATCTTATAAAATGGCCACCACAGCCGGTTGATCACGTACCGATTGATGAGGACAAGTGATATGGCCAAAAACAGGATCAGCATGAGCAGTATTTCACTAACACCTTTTATTAGCTCCTGATTGGGCAGCAATGATTTTGTGATGGTGATCACATAGTATTTCCCTTTGATTTGTTCAGCAAAAGAAAGCTTCCGAAACGGCAAAGTAGTTTTTTCATAGGTGTCATACATGACCGTATCACGCAGGTTTGTCACGATTTGCGGGTTTTCAGGTACTTCCTGTATTTGCAGTCGGTCGCCTATATTCAGGAAATAAAAACCCTTGAGGTCGTCATAGGTGGCCAGCTCATCGATGAGTTGTTCCTTTTCTGCGAACAATTTTCTATTGAACTCCCGATTGATAATAGATTTCAAAATAAAAAAAGAGGCCATTCCGCTGGCGATAAACACAAGAAGCAGGGTGGAAAAATAGTATCGGTTTGCGAGGGTTAATAGTTTCAATGTTTTGAGAATTTATAGCCTATTCCATAAACCGTTTCGATATAATCGCCACATCCCTTATCCTGAAGTTTTTTCCTCAGGTTTTTCAAATGGGAATAGATAAAGTCAAACGAATCGGCCAGGTACATGTCTTCCCCCCACAAATGCGTGGCAATTGATGATTTGGTAATGACCCGATTGGGATTGGACACAAAATACAGTAGTAAATCAAATTCTTTTTTCGTTAACGTCACGGCCATATCATTGACAGCTACCGTATGCGCATACGGGTTTATACGGATTTCATGAAAAACCACTTCATTTTGTGCATCAAAATTCCGCCTTCGTATCACCGCCTTGATCCGGGCATTGAGTTCACTCAGATCAAAGGGTTTGGTCAGGTAATCATCGGCTCCTATTTCCAACCCGCGGATACGGTCATCCAGGGCGTTTTTGGCCGAAACAATGATAATCCCCGAATTTGACTTCATCTTCTTCAGACGGTCGATAACCTCCAGTCCATTGCCATCGGGGAGCGTAATATCTACGATTACGCAATCGTAGACATTCATCCAGACTTTTTCCTGTGCCAACATGAGATGGTCTGCCCACTCACACCGAAAGCCTTCCTCTCCCAGGTATTTGGCCATCGTCAAGGCAAGTTCCTTTTCGTCTTCGATCAGCAGTAGATTCATACGATCAAATTATGGCGTTGTACCCAGCCCTGCTCCCTCTGCCAGAGAAGCTATTTTTACATCATGCGTTTCTGCATGCTCACAATAAGAACATTTGTAGTGCTTACGCAAAACACCGCTATGCTTGGCACCGGGCGATTCAATAATCACTTCCTTGTAGTCCTTCATGGTCCGAAAATGGCACCTGGGGCAGATAAGCACATGCAGGTGCCCGTTGTACCGTTCGATCAGTTTGAAACCCGTCTCATCATCCAGCCAAACATCAAAGTCATAGGACATGGCATTTTCCTGATCAATCATTTCCTGTGTCAGGTAAACATCCTCCTCCAATTCATTTAACAACCTCATGGGCTTGCCGGTCGTAGGGGAAAGGCGTGGCTTGAATCGTATTTTACTCAATTTTCTTTCCAAAATATACGGGTAATACACGTTGAAATACTGAATAAGGCTATAGCCTGTAAGAAATCCAATGGCCATGGAAATGAACGCCACAAAATAAAATTCGTACCCCTGTACCATCCCCAGTACGCGTGCCATAAAATCAAACAAAAAACAGGTGATAGAAATCGAAAAAATAAATGCCGACGTTTTGAGGAAGTTAACCTCATATGCACTGGCATATTCATACCGTAGCGTCAACTTACGCTGCGTTAGCAACCGGGCTTCGTACCATAGCACCACGAGTAACGATAGGGCCACACCAGCCATTCCGATATCCCCGATAAGGACATGCCAATAATTCGCAAGTTCTTTCATATCGCTTTCCTTTATTTTAGAAAATAAAGAAACGACATAAATCTGTAGATTTTCTGTAAAAACTAAAAACCCCCGATATATTTCAGGATTCCTCCAGAATTTGGTTTTACCCTTGTATCCTACCAACTGATAAAGCAATGAAAGGGCCTCCATTTATGCAGCCCTGGTTGGGGAAGGAGAAACAGAAAACCGCCAGGAGAAAAAACATACCCACAAAAATTATCCAAAAATTCACCTCCCTGTTTCCGTCCACAAAGGATGAAAACTGGACCTATCACAGGGAAACCTACTTCGTTACTTTTTATCACCATAACCGGTTTTGTAGGGTCGAACTAACCAAGAAGGGGGAATTGGCACATGTATTCCATAAAACCAGCAGAAACGCCATTCCCAAAGACCTGGCAAAAAAAATGTTGTCAAACCGGCTGGGGTACCACCTCCTCCACGTATGGCT
>JAOUOM010000291.1 GCA_029880385.1 Cyclobacteriaceae bacterium
CAGATAATTCCACATCCTGGTTTTTGTACCTTCCCACAGCCCTAGGCTCCAGTAACTGGATAAAGCCAATCCCCCAATCACGTGCCAAACGGGCATAGTCCATCAGATTATCCATCGTGACAAAATTGCGTGTCGTACAGACGGATAGGCTCAGGGCCAAACCGGTTTTGTGACAGGCTTCCACCGCTTTTTTGACAAAATCATAGGAAGCCGAATGTCCCCGAAAAATATTGTGTTTGGTCTTATCAAAATGATCAAGGCTAATAGCCATGCCGGACAGTCCTGCCTGCTTCAGCAAGCGTGCTTTTTGTTCGGTAATGTTAAAGCCGGAAGTCGTGATCCAGAAAGCGGAGGTAGGTGCTGCTGTCTTGATCAATTCGACCAGATCGTGGAAACGGGACAAGGGCTCCCCTCCCCCCAATAAAAACTGGGCTGCCCCCAATCGCTGGTATTTGGCCACGATCTTTTTTAAGGTATCCAAATCCAGCACTTCCTTTTTGTTTATTTCATCCCATTCAAAACAATGTTCACAACTTAACGGGCATTTTTTGGTAATTGCGATCATGGCAAACCTCACCCTTTCTCCTTCAACTTCCTTTTTTGCCAACAGCCTGTCAATGGTAAAAAGAAAATACTGATCAAACGCGGGTGAAGGCCAGGCAGGTGCATTCAGGTTCCAAAAAACCTTCCCGTCAGCCTTTACCAGTTTCCTGATAGGCCTCCTGTCCACCAGTTTATTCTTCATTTCATTGATTTTTTTTACCAGATCAAATGCCTGACCGGCACTTGCCGTTCGCTTTACAGCAAGCATGGCAATTTGCAACCAAAGCCTCAGCATATAATACCTGGCCTTCAAACCGTATACAATGGACGGATTATTACGCATAGTACATTCCAATTACATATCCTGTATGCTCCCCCGGTACGAAAAACCACACTTCAACAAGTTAAATAAAACCCCACACATGTAGAAAAAATATTCGCCATGGCTGGCTGAAGGATGATTTGGAATTCAACCCATCACCTTTCAGGCACTCATATCATGCGTTGATAAAAAGTCATGGGTTTTCAATGCCAGCAAATGGCAATTTATCGTGAAATTTCATTTACTTAGATACTCCTTTTCCTGCTTTATCCGAAGCATGAAACGGTTAGATAATATATTAAATACTTTTACCGATGAAAAATAAATACATTTTATTATTTGCCTTCTGGGCATTGGCGTACACATTGCCCGCACAGCTCAAAACAGGGATATTTGAAAATTCCTACGATATCGGAAATCCGAAAATCAAAGGGCAATCCAGCTATGATCCGCAGACACAGGCTTATTCCCTGAGTGGGGGGGGCTACAACATCTGGTTTGAACGGGACGAATTCCAATACCTGTACAATAAAATAGATGGTGATTTTATCCTTACCGCTAATTTTTCATTCGTTGGAGAAGGAAAAGACCCACATCGCAAGGTAGGCTGGATGATCCGGGAATCGACAGAAGCCAATGCCGCACATGTCAGTGCCACCTTACACGGTGACGGTCTTACGTTATTGCAATGGAGGGAGCTAAAAGGAGCGTTTATGCGGGATCCGGAAGATCAGGTTTTCAGTCCGAAACGGGCCTACTCAATATTGCAATTGGAACGAAAAGGCAGCACCTTCATCATGCGGGCCGCACATGATGGCGAACCATTACAATGGATTGGTTCACACAAAATGAAGAACCTGGGGGGACAGGTGCTGGCCGGGTTATTTATCAGTTCGCACAATCCTGACGTGAAAGAAGAAGCAACCGTATGGAATGTACGCATCGACAAACCACTGCCCGATGATGACAATGGGCCATTGGTCGGGTGTCGGTTGGAAACCATTAACGTGTTTGACGGCAAAAGAAAAGTAATATTCGAAAGTGAGGAAGGTTTTGAAGCTCCCAACTGGATGCCCGATGGCAAACGATTACTTTTCAATAAAGGTGGTTCTATATTCACCATTCCCCTGACAGGCGGGGAACCAACAAAACTCAACACCGGAATTGCCAACCGGAATAACAATGACCATGGCATTTCATTTGATGGTAAAACACTGGCTATCAGCCACCACCGTGAGGGCTTGCGCGAGGGAGGATCGACCGTATATGTACTGCCTCTTGGGGGTGGAGAACCTGTACTGGTGACGGAAGGAACCCCTTCCTACTGGCATGGATGGGCTCCAAACAACAAAGAAGTGGTGTATGTGGCCAAACGTAACGATGGCGAATCCTTCAATATCTACAGAGCCAATATACAGACCAAAAAAGAAACGCAGCTTACCTTCAACAAAGGATCACATGTGGATGGGCCGGAGTATTCGCCTGATGGAATATACATTTATTACAATGGTAATCAGTCCGGCACCATGCAACTATGGCGCATGAAGCCGGACGGAACAGGAAAGGAACAACTTACGTTTGACCAATATAACAACTGGTTTCCCCACATTTCCCCTGATGGTAAATGGATTGCTTTTATTTCGTTCCCCGACACCATTGATGTGGATGCACACCCAAGGTACAAGCGCGTGGAGTTAAAGCTGATGCCGGTGGCGGGTGGTGCCCCCAAAGTAATCGCCTACCTCTACGGAGGACAAGGCACCATCAATGTGCCCTCCTGGTCGCCCGACAGCAAGCAAATTTCCTTTATGAGTAATTCGGGCAAATAGCCCCACTTTCATAATCAGGTTTTCAGACAAACCGTACTTTCCGTTCAAAGGGAGTACGGTTTGTTCGTTTCTGCGCTAATTTCGCAGCATGAATTACTTCGTGACGGCAATTGGTACTGATAGTGGTAAAACACTGGTAAGTGCTCTACTGGTGGAATTCCTGAAAGCAGACTATTGGAAGCCCATACAGGCTGGACTACCCAGGGACACCGATACAGTGATGGGTTTGGTCAGCAACACGCAGACCACCTTTCACCCCGAACAGTTCCTGCTTCAGCTCCCTGCTTCCCCGCATGCTTCGGCACGTCATGAAGGCCTGGAAATCAGCTTATCTGATTTTCAGCTACCCGCAGCTTCGGGCGATTTGGTCATTGAAGGTGCCGGAGGGATACTGGTACCCATTAATGACAGAGATTACGTGATTGATCTGGCAGGAAAATTTTCGTCACAAATCATTTTAGTGTCCAACCTGTACCTGGGCAGTATCAATCATACCTTGCTCAGTATTGACTACCTTCAGCGCAATCATTTACCCATAAAAGGCATTATCTTTAATGGCCCGTCGAATCCTGAAAGCGAACAAATCATTTTAAAAAAATCAGGATTGACATGCTTGCTCAAAATTGAACAGGAAAAAAGCATCACAAAGCAGGTAATCTCCAAATACGTCGATCAACTCAAACAGACCTGGCATGACACCCCTTGAAAAAGCAGATGTGAAGAATATCTGGCACCCGTTTTCCCCCCTCACGGGAGCTGCTCCAATCGTTATCAAAAAAGCACGGGGAGTCTGGCTCGAAACACACGACGGAAGGCGTATCCTCGATGCCATTTCATCATGGTGGGTCAATATACACGGACACGCACACCCCAAAATCGCAGCTGCCATTGCGCGTCAGGCACACCGTCTGGAACAGGTGATTTTTGCCGGCTTTACACATAAGCCAGCCATCAAGCTTTCAGAAAAACTGCTTGGCATCCTTCCGTCCGGGTTTACAAAAATTTTCTTCTCAGACGATGGCAGTACCTCCACCGAAGTTGCGCTTAAACTGGCTATCCAATACTGGCACAACAAAGGAATTTCCCGAAAAAAAATATTGGCAATCGAAGGAGCCTATCATGGCGATACATTTGGAGCCATGTCTGTCGGCAGCAGGGGTATTTTCAACCACCCATTTGATGATTTTCTTTTTCAGGTTACATTCATCCCATTTCCAGAAGGAAATGGACAAAACAGCATAGATGCCATGAAAGAATTGGCAAACGAAGACTATGCCGCATTTATTTATGAACCATTAGTCCAGGGAGCTGCCGGTATGCGCATGTATGAACCGGAAACACTTGAACAACTCCTCCGTCTGGCAAAAAAACAAGGGATCATCTGCATTGCCGATGAAGTCATGACCGGTTTTGGGCGAACCGGAAAAAAGTTTGCTTCTGACTATATGGACACCAAGCCGGACATGATGTGCCTTTCCAAAGGACTAACAGGCGGCTTCCTTCCCATGGGCCTTACCGTCGTAAACCAACAGGTTGAAGATGCCTTTTCCAGCCCGGAATTAGCCCAAACCTTTTTCCATGGACATTCCTATACGGCAAATCCCATGGCATGC
>JAOUOM010000292.1 GCA_029880385.1 Cyclobacteriaceae bacterium
ACATCGTGGATCTCGGCTACGAGCACCGGATAGGAGCCTCCGGCACTACTTTCGCGGTATTGCTGGTATGCGAGGATCGGATCCTGGCCACCGACCGGTGTACGAAGGGCCCGGTGTGTTACGATCAGGTATTGTTTGCCAGTCACATTTATGCGGTTAAACCGGTGTGCCGCCAGGCCCGCCACCGTGGCGGGAGCCTGAACGGCCACAATTTTGCGATGGAGATTAGCCGTCGGGGTGATGACAAGGTCGACACGTGAAGTGAGGTTGTTTTGCGTGACTTTGTAAACAGCTTCCGGAACGGTAACGTCAAAAAATTCCCATGCCGAAGGTGTCGGGGCACCCATGCGGATGTAGGAGCGATCCACACTGTTTTTTTCGAGTGTGAAAATTTTCTGACCGGAGACCGGCACGACCAGTTGCTGGGGATATACGACATCCACCAGTGCCAGTGATACACGATCGGCGGCATCTGCTATGCCCAGGGCCTTAAACCGAATGAGAAGCGAGCCGGTGATCCCAACCCGTGAAGCAGGGATTTCCTTCTGGTAGTTGAAATGCGTATAGCCATCAAAGGTGAGGGTGTCGATAGTGACCAGGCTGGTTGCATCCGGCCCGGCCTCTACCTGCACCCGATGGGTGAGGCTGTTGCCGCCCACGATTACCGCCTCAACATGCGGGTTGACAGACCCGATCACTCTGTCGGTAAGCGTGAACGTGAACGTTTGGGCACTATTTTTTGAGAGAAAAGCACCTGTGAACCCCTCACCGGCATCATAATCACTGAGTTTCTGGACACTACCCGGCCCAAACTGCCTGCCGGGGCTATAGACGCTGGTCTGAAGGATGCGTTCCCTGGCAAGGTGATAGGCCTCAGGGATGAGCCCCGTGTTGTTGTTGATCCCGCTGGGAACGATACGCCGGGTGCTGGTCGTGGATGACCAGGTAAGAAAATACGTGGCCGTGTCCGTAAACAGGTTGTATGCCTGATGGGGTTGTGCAGCAGGCAGGTAGAGATCCGTATCCGTTTTGCCGTCATTCTTTTCCCCCCAAAACTCCAGGTAGCTGAGCGTGACACCATCTGCATTGGCGACTGTCCGGATGTTTACTTCATTGCCCCTTCGGTAAAGCTTTAGCTGCGAGACCGCTACCGATGTGGTTGGGTATCCGGCAGCCTGAAGCTCGGCACTGGTCACACGGTAGTAATTGTCCTGCGTCACCTTTAGCTTGATGTAGTTCTGATTAAATTGGATCCACCCATCCGGTTGCTGTGCAGCAAGGAGATAGGATGTACACAATCCCAGTACGACCAATGCCTTATTTACCAGCTTTTTCATAAAAGTCCACTTTGATCGAAAATATGTGTGAATAAAGGGCTGCAGCATTGTTGGAAAAATCCGTCATGGCATAGTCGATAGTCAGTTCCTTCAGGCGGAAGCCTATTCCTCCGGCGGGTTGGTAGATCCAGTGTGTCTCGCCCCTCAACCCACTCACCTGTTGGAACTGGGAGGCACCAAACCTTAGGAATACCAGGTCTTTGTAGCCGGCTTCCAGTCCGGCATAGGGGTCAAACGAAGCAAAATTTGTCCGGATGAGCGTATTTCGTTTCCCATCAAAAGTTGTCAGGAGGTCAAGGGAAGCAAGCAAGGAGAAATTTGCCGGCAACTTCCATTCATACGAACCACCACTGATGAGACGTGGCAACGTAATTTCAAGCGTATTGACCGGGATGACATTGCCCGTAGATGTGAATATCGTCCTTAATTCATCCGGATTGTGCGACCAGGCATTGAATGTCCCGAAAACGTCCCTCCCATTGAGGCCTATCCGCCAGTGGCCCCATGTTTTTTGCAGTCCAAAATCCATCCCAAAACCCCAGGCTCTGGAAAATGACCCGACAGACCGGTAAATGATTTTCACATTCCCCCCTGCCTGTACACCACCCAAGACCGGGAGCCTGCGGGCGTAACTCAGCAAAAAGGCATAGTCGGCAGCCGAAAAATAACGCAGGTTGTTGTAGGAAAGGGCCCCGCTGGCATCAAAAAGAAAACGGGTGTCCGGAATGTCGTCTATCGCCAGACGGATCACCGAGATGGCCAGTCGGCTACTATCGGGCAGGGCGGTCGAAAAGGCCCCGTAATCGTAGTTGGCAATCCCTGCAAAATACGACGCATGCATCAGCATCAGTTGACTGCCCGGCCCCGTGTTGGTCAGGCCGGCCGGGTTCCAGTATCCGGCTGTCACGTCGTTGGTATGTGCAGCCATGCTCCCTCCCATGCCAAATGCCCGGGCCCCAACGCCCAGCGTCAGAAATTCATTGCTGTATTTGGGTGTGTTGCCCTGTCCGCAGACCGGTCTGGGGAGCATACCAAAGCAAAGGAGGATAAGTAGGGATAGTCGAATGGCCATAGGCAGGTGTGTGATTACTGCAAGTTAGAAACTAACGATTTTTTAAGCTAAATGTGTGGCACTCCCGGTAAAAGAAATCAACGTTATTATTTTGTAAATAGGATAATAAAAATAAAATATAGTAATATATAAAGAATATACAATTCCATCTAATATTTTTTACTTAGTACTTGGCCATACATAGTACCTTTTCGTATACATGAGCAGGTCAACTATATCAAACCCCGTGAGTTATGAATATTGAAAACACACAAGTGCAGATGAGGAAGGGGATCCTGGAGTATTGCATTCTACATATTATCTCCCGTGGGGAGGTATATGCGTCCGACATGCTCGAGGAACTTACTTCCGCTAAGATCATGGTGGTGGAGGGCACACTATATCCACTTCTTACCCGCCTGCGCAAAGCCGGGCTGGTCGATTACAAATGGGTAGAGTCCAGCTCCGGCCCGCCCCGAAAGTACTATACCATCACAGAATCCGGAAGGGGATTTTTGATGGAACTTAGTGCAACTTGGGATGAGCTTGTCTCATCTACTCAACAGATCATTTCCCTCAATCAAAACGGCAACACATCCTCATGAAAAAGAACATCAGCATCAACATTGGTGGCATCATCTTCCATATAGAAGAAGATGGATATGACAGGCTCAAAAATTACCTGGATTCCATCAACCGGTATTTTTCTTCTTTTGAAGACAGTAAGGAAATCATTGACGACATTGAAAACCGCATTGCCGAAATCCTGTTGGGTAAACTCAGCGATGGCAAACAGGTAATCGTGATCGAAGATATCGATGAGCTGGTCACCACCATGGGTACCGTGGCCGATTTTGAGGCGGCCATTGATACCGATACGGACGGGCCCGCTACAGGACACACGCAGCAGGAAAACCGGACAGAAAGTACCACCGAAGCAGGAGGTGCAGCACCCAAACGGCTTTTCCGCGATTCCAAACACCGCCTGCTGGGCGGGGTGGCTTCCGGCCTGGCGCATTACTTTAACATCGACGCACTGTGGGTTCGCTTGCTTTTCCTGGCCCTGTTGTTCAATTTACTGCTTGCCCCGGTGAGCGGTGCCACCTTGCTGGCCTATATCATCCTTTGGATCGTATTGCCCCCCAATGACGGGCTGGAAGAAGACAAAGACATCAAAAAACTCTTTCGAAGTTCCGAAGGCCGCGTGATGGGAGGCGTGGCTTCCGGCATAGCGGCCTATTTCGGCACCGATACGGCCGTTATCAGGCTTCTGTTTGTGCTTTCCATTTTTTTGGGAGGTGCCGGCATCATCCTGTACATCATTATGTGGATCATCACACCCGAAGCCCGTACCATTACCGAAAAAATGCAGATGCAGGGGGAGCCCGTTACCCTTTCCAACATTGAATCAAACGTAAAGAAAAGCCTCAATGTGCAGGAAGGGGAAGAAAACCTGCTCGTCAAAATCCTCTTGTTTCCCTTCCGGCTGATCGCCATCGTTATCAATGGGCTTGCTGAAATATTAGGACCATTTATGAAGTTTTTGGTTGAGGCATTGCGCATTGTATTCGGTGTGGTTGTCATGATCATCGGCGTGGCCCTTGTCTTTTCTTTTATCATCCTGTTGGCCGTATTGCTGGGTATCGGGGGCATATGGGGGCATTACACGTATATCGACGACCTGCCCATCCAGCTGTTGGCCGATACCTTCAACGGGATGGCCGCCGGATCCGTATTCCTTATTTTGTTTATCCCTGCCGTTGCCATCAGCCTATTGGGTATTTCCATTATTGCACGTCGTAGCATTGGCAATTCCTACCTCGGGTGGGCCATGCTGGGGCTTTGGATACTCGGACTGATTGGTGCCCTATTTGTATTTCCGACTTTTGCTCATGACTTCCGGGT
>JAOUOM010000007.1 GCA_029880385.1 Cyclobacteriaceae bacterium
TTTTGCAGACATCAGAACTGCTTTGGTTGTTGTATTTTATTTCGGGAATTTTCGCATCGGCAGTTGCTTTGTTTTATTATTTCAAAATTGTCAGGTCGTATTTTCTGAAGGAGGGCAGTGAGGGTACCTTTCATGCTAGCAATAAGGAAATCCTCATTCAAACTATTTTCGCGTTACTTCTGTTGTGGTTCTTTATCCAACCTGATATTTTAAATAGATTTGCATTTTAACACGCCAAACCACCCTTCCAATGAGTGATGCTATTAAGCATGAGTGCGGAATAGCCCTTCTCCGCCTGAGAAAACCCCTTCAATATTTCATTGACAAATATGGGACGCCCTCATATGCAGTCAATAAAATGTTCCTCCTGATGCAAAAGCAGCATAACCGCGGACAGGATGGTGCCGGGATTGCCAACATCAAACTCGACATGACACCAGGCTACCGGTACATCAGCAGGTATCGGACCGTCGATCACAGGCCGTTAGAGGATATTTTCGAGAAAGTAGGCCGGAAATTCAAAAAAGCCCTTAAAGAAGGTGGTGAGGATCGTTACCATGATGCCGAATGGCTCAAACAAAATTATGCCTATACCGGTGAAGTGTGGCTCGGCCACCTGAGGTACGGTACGCATGGCAAGAATAGTATTGAAAGCTGCCATCCTTTTCTGCGGCAAAATAACTGGAGGAGCCGCAATCTTGTGATGGCCGGAAACTTCAACATGACCAATGTTGACGAGCTTTTCAATAAATTGACCGAATTGGGCCAGCACCCAAAGGACAAGGTGGATACGGTCACCGTAATGGAAAAAATCGGCCATTTCCTCGATGACGAAAACCAGCAGATTTTTCAAAAATACAAGGACAAATACAGCAACAGTGAAATTACGCAGATCATTGAGGACGAAATAGATTTGCAAAAAGTATTGCAGCGGTCGTGTAAGGACTTTGACGGGGGCTATGCCATGGCCGGACTGGTAGGCTATGGGGCAGCATTCGTTGCACGCGACCCGGCAGGTATTCGCCCAGCCTATTACTATGCCGATGATGAGATCGTTGTGGTGGCTTCCGAAAAACCGGCGATCAAAACCGCGTTCGGGTGCAATTACGATGATATAAAGGAAATCAAACCCGCACATGCACTCATTATTTGCAAAAACGGCGATTTGCAGGAAAAACAATTCATCGCACCGCTTGAAAAGAAAGCATGCAGCTTCGAACGTATTTACTTTTCAAGGGGTACGGATCCCGATATCTATCAGGAACGCAGAAAACTTGGCGAATTGCTGATCCCCCAGGTATTGAAATCCATCAATTTTGACCTGAAAAACACCGTCTTTTCCTATATCCCCAATACGGCCGAAACTTCCTTCCTTGGCTTGATGCGGGGTGTGGAAGAATACCTGATCAAAATACGCAAAGACATTATCCTTGACAAAAAACCAAGTGCCGACTCGCTCGAAGATCTGCTGTCGTTCAAGCCACGGGTCGAAAAACTCGTGCTAAAGGATGCCAAACTGCGGACATTCATTGCCGATGACGAACACCGTGACGAGATGGTGGCACACGTATACGACACTACCTACGAGGTGATCAAAAAGAACAGGGATAATGTGGTGATCATCGATGATAGCATCGTGCGCGGTACGACCCTCGAAAAAAGCATCCTGACGCTTCTCGACCGTCTTGAGCCCAAAAAAGTGATCGTTGTTTCATCGGCTCCTCAAATCCGTTTCCCGGATTGTTATGGTATCGATATGAGTAAAATGAAAGATTTCGTTGCCTTTCGTGCCGTGCTTGCCTTGTTGGAAGAAACCAACCGCAACTACCTGCTCGACGATGTGCTGGAAAAATGCCTGGCTGCTCAGGGACAAAAAGACCAGCCCAATTACGTCAGCGAACTCTACGATCCCTTTACCTACGAAGAGGTTAGTGCCAAGATTACAGAAATCGTACGCCCGGCGGGCATGAAGGCCGAACTGGAAATTGTATACCAGACAGTCGACAACCTGCACAAGGCTTGTCCCGGTCACCTGGGCGATTGGTATTTTACGGGAAATTATCCTACTCCGGGCGGAAACCGCGTGGTAAACAAAGCGTTTATCAATTTCATGAAAGGTATCGAAGTACGGGCCTATTAAATTCCAATTCTTTCATCCCTTCCGATCAGTCAGTAAATACGCCTGTCAACGCTATATTTACGCCCGATTTGAAACGTGCATGTTGACGGATGGTTTCTGACCACATGGCTGACAGGTGCCCAACCACGAAAGAAATAAATTGTCCATGAAGAAAAATGTAGCTTTACTGTTCGCGCTTTCCCTGTTTTTTGCCTCGTGTACCCGTCGACCGGATGCAGGGGTAGGACAGACGGAGATCACCAAATGGCCGGGAAACCGCCAGGCAGGAATATCCATTACCTACGATGACGGTACCATCAACCAGTTTACGGTGGCAAGACCCATTATGAACGAACTGGGCCTGCCGGGTACGTTTTACATTATCACCGGCAAAGTGCCCGGTTCGGGAAAAGGACAGTTCCTCGGCAGACCAACACAGGAAATCGTGGACGAAACCGCCTCCCTGCCCACTCAGTCTGATAATTTTTTTGAACGTGCATCGCTCATTGCCTACACAGGCATACCGGGTGCCGAAGCTTTTCATGCCCGGGCAGGTTCGTTGTTTGAGTCTGGCAGGTACGCTGAAGCCTACCAATTGATGGATCAGGCATTTGAGCTTGTGAGGAAGGGTGAAACCATCTCCGGACCGGAATATGCCGAGCATGTAAACCCTGAAGATACCACTACCTGGGAAGATTACAGGACATATGCTGCCGAGGGACATGAAATCGCCAGCCATACGGTTACCCATGCCCGGCTTGCAGTATTGGACGAACCAAACCTGCGCTATGAACTGGAGCAGAGCAAGGCTGATATCCGGAAATATTTGGGGGAAAAATATACCTTTTCGGCAGAGTGCCCCTATGGCACGGAAAACGAACGGGTAATGGACTATGCCCACGAGGTGTATCCCTCCCTCCGCAATCGTATGCCGGAACCCTATCTGGACGAGCTCAATCGTGCCAGCAAGCGAAACCCTGGCGAGACTGACAGGGAATATGTGCAATGGCAACGTGGCCCGCTTACAAACATTGGAATGGACATGATGAAAACCTGGGTCGATACATGTCTGGTTCACGACAATGTCTGGCTGGTACTCGTTTTTCACGGCGTGGAGGGAATCGGTTGGGAACCCCGCACCGGTCCGGAACTGAGGGAATATTTCACATACATTAAGGAGCGGGAAAGTCGGCTTTGGGTCGCGACCTTTGCCGACGTGACCAGGTACATCCGGCAACGAAAAGGGGCAGTGGTGACCAGTACAAGGGAAGGAGATGACATACACGTCACCATCACCCAAACCCTGGATACGGCCATCTACAACCTGCCATTGACAGCAAAAACCTATGTGCCTGCAGACTGGACATCCGTCATCCTGCGTATCGGGCCAGACGGTACCGACTTACAAACACTCCCCGTACAGCAGGATGCCAACGGGTCATATGTGCTGTATGACATCACGGCGGGCCAGGGTAGCCGGGTGCTGCGAGCCGGCTAACACTACCGGTTGCTATCGTTTTGAACAGGAGCGGATCTTTCTGGCCCTCCGGCACTGTACGCCCGTGCTCCGCGCGGGGCCATCGTGCTGCCCACGCCCGGGGCTATTTTGGAATTTTCTGGCATTTTACAGAGGTAATTTCCGGGATCGTTCAGGCAGTGTGCGGTTGACGGCAGCGGATAGTTGTTGGATGCCTGGCTAACCACGCCCTGCAAATAGAAGTGGTGGGTATTTATGCACGCTTTGTGAAATGGCAATTTTTGTGGATTTTTATCCCAGCAATCATACACGCATGGATTCTATCGAGATATTAGTCAGTATTCGGAAAATCGTACGATCACTCAACCTGGAATCCAAAAGTATCCAGAAAGATTTCGGATTAAGCATTACCCAGCTTCTTTGCCTGAGCCATTTGGAGCAAAACGAAGCATATAAAGGCACCCATAAGCAATTGATGGCCTTGTTGAGCCTCAATTCCAGTACAGTTACCGGCATTATCAACCGGCTGGAGCGCAAAGGTTATGTGGCACGATTGCCCAAGACGGGCGACAAACGTGTGACATACATTACACTCACGGCAGCCGGACTAAAATTGCTCGAAAAAACTCCAAATGTTCTCCACGACCGATTAGCCAAAAAACTGGAAGCCCTTTCTGTTGAAGACAGGGAAATGATCAAGAAATCAATGGATATTATCGTTTCGGCCATGCAAATCAAGCATGTAGAGGCTTCTCCCTTGCTAATTTCCGAGGAACCGTCTGCCTGATCACATCCATACACCTAAGTATGTCCTATAAAACCTATGTTCCGTAAAAAAAGCCGTAACTTTGTATTTGTTCTACAGAACATAAATACAAAATGAATTATTCAGACAAAGAAATTACACGAATTGAGGAAGCCGGGACATTTTCCGAATTGCCAGACTCCATTTCAGGGGTTGAGCATCTGGAACAATTGAATGAGTGGGATATTCCTCCGGCTCTCAAAGACCCGGTCTCAAAGGAGGAGTTGGGGCACAGGTATTTTAGAAAAGATGCATTTTGGCAGAAAATTCCTGCTTTTTCCAACATAACAGAAGAGGAATTTTATGAACCGAAATTTCAAAACCGCCATACGGTTCGAAAAGTCGAAAAGCTCCGGCAACTTCTAGCCGGCTATGTGGACGATTCGTTTATCGAAGATGTGGAAAGGGCAATGGAATCGGCACCTATGAGCCTGAGTGTGTCCCCCTATATTTTGGGTTTGATCGATTGGGCCAATCCCTATGCTGATCCGCTTCGCATTCAGTTTATTCCCGTGCAGGGCAGGCACCTGCCCGACCATCCCCAGTTGACACTCGATTCCCTGGGTGAACAGCATGATTCTCCTGTAGAAGGATTGGTACACCGTTATTTTGACAAAGTATTGTTTCTTCCGCTGGATGTATGTCCGGTCTATTGTCGTTTTTGTACGCGTAGTTATGCCATCGGGGCAGATACGGAAACGGTTGACAAGGTCAGCTTCCACAATACACCCCGACAGTGGAACGAAGCGTTTACCTACATCGCCTCACGTCCTGAAATTGAGGATGTGGTGATTTCGGGGGGGGATGCCTACATGCTGGCACCCGAACGCCTGCGCTATATCGGCGAAACCCTGTTGAGTATCCCCCATGTTCGCCGCATGCGTTTTGCCACAAAAGGCCCGGCAGTGATGCCGATGAAGCTATTGAAGGATGCCGCCTGGACAAATGCACTGGTCGATATCGTAGACCAGGGGCGTGAAAAAGGCAAAGAAGTCGTGCTGCATACACATTTCAATAGTGCCAGCGAGATCACCGAAATTACGCGCAAGGCGATGCTGCTTTTGTTTAAAAGGGGTGTCACGGTGCGCAATCAGAGTGTGCTGATCCGAGGCGTAAATGACACACCGGATTCGATGATCCATTTGATCCGGAAACTATCCTATATGAATGTGCAACCCTACTATGTCTACCAGCATGACATGGTACAGGGCACCGAAGACATGCGTACCAGCGTACGGGCAACCGTGGAACTTGAAAAAATCATCCGGGGTGTGACAGCCGGTTTTAATACCCCATTATTTGTAACGGATGCGCCCGGGGGTGGTGGCAAGCGAGATGTGCACAGCTATGACTATTATGATCAGGTGACGGGCATCAGTATCTATCGAAGCCCCAGTGTGGATTCCACAAAATTGTATGTGTATTTTGATCCGGTTGATACCCTGCCCAGGGAGGGGCAATTGCTTTGGGAAGACCCAACCCTGCATGCCAGTTTGATCCAGAATGCCATTAATCAATCAGGCTATACGGCCCTGACACGTGCCCAATAGATGCATCTGATTGATTATTTACTATTTGGCATGTACTTCATGGTGATTTTGTATGTGGGCTTTTATTTCTACAGGACAAATACAACCAAGGAAGATTATTATGTAGGGGGACGAAGCATCAGTGCGGGCCATATTGGGCTGTCCATAGCCGCCACGGATGTAGGGGGTGGTTTTTCCATTGGGCTGGGTGGCCTGGGTTTCACGATGGGCCTGGCGGGTAGCTGGTTGCTGTTTACAGGTTTGGCAGGCGCCTGGATAGCGGCTGTGCTTACTGTTCCCCGCCTTAAAAAGCTGGACATGGCGCATCCGATGCTCACGTTTCCGGATTTTCTCACGTTCAGGTACAATGGTCGCGTGGGTACGGTTGCCGCACTCATCTCCGGGATCGGGTACATTGGTTTCACGGCAGGACAGATTTTGGCTGGTGGCAAGCTGGCCGCCGGCAGTGTATTTTCATCCATTACATGGGCCGATCCCCTTTATTTTTCGCTTGTGATGATGGCCCTGGTTGTGATACTCTATACCGTTTTGGGCGGACTCAAGGCAGTCGTATACACCGACACGGTGCAATGGATCATTTTGTTATCCGGATTGCTGTTTCTCGGTTTTCCTTTTGCTTATTATAAACTGGGAGGGTGGGCTGTAATACGCGATGCATTGCCACCCTCGCACTTTTCACTGACAAATATTTCATGGGTTACGTGGGTCAATTGGTCATTTTCCATCCTTCCGATATGGTTTGTGGCCATGACCCTCTACCAGCGCGTGTTTGCCAGTCGCGATGTGAAGCAAGCCCGCCGGGCTTTTTTTATCGCGGGGATTTTTGAATATCCCATGATGGCATTTGTGGGCGTGGGATTGGGGATGCTGGCCAGGGTGGCATTTCCTGAAAGTGAGGCAGAGACGGCCCTGCCCAGACTGCTGACCACAGTCTTGCCCATTGGGGTTACGGGTTTTGTGCTGGCTGCCTATTTTTCTGCCGTAATGTCTACAGCCGATAGTTGCCTGATAGCGGCTTCCGGAAATTTTGTCAACGATATCCTTTCAAAATATTTTCCTGACAAGGGGGTGGGGATACGGTGGATACGGCTGTCCCAGGGGGTTACCTTGTTGATTGGTATAGGGGCTTTTTTACTGGCTACCTACTTTACCTCGGTGCTTCGAATAGTCTTGCATTCCTATTCGTTTATGGTTTCAGGCCTGCTGGTACCGACCCTGTTTGCCTATTTTTCTAAAAACACCTGCAGTCAGTCTGCCATGATCAGCATGATTGGGGGTGGCAGTACAACCCTGTTGTTGATCTTTTCCGGTGTGATGCTTCCTTTTGGCTTAGATGCCACCCTGTTTGGTATGCTGGCTTCCCTGTTGCTCTATGTGGTTACCCGATTTTTTACCCAACGTTGATGTACGATCAGGTTCAAAAGCTGGGAAAATCCCTGATACACCATGGCCCGAATAATGACCGTGCCTACCTGATGAAGCTTGATGATTCGGACCGGCTTACCATCATCGATCAATTGTATCAGCTCTGTTTGTTGAAGCGGTATTCGAAAATAATCGCAAAGGTACCGGAACCCTATGTGGGGAAGTTCATGGAAAGTAATTTTAAGGTGGAGGCTGCCATACCGGGTTTCTACAACGGAAAAACCACGGGATATTTTTTAGGCCGGTATTTTAGTTTGGCACGATCCCGGTTTTCGACCACCGATCGAGCGAAAGTCCGGCAGATCCGGGAGGCAGCACGTGCGCCGTTTGATCCTTTGTCGGTACATCTGCTATCCGGTTATCAAATCAGGCCGCTCGGCCCGGGGCATGTCGTGGCTTTGGCTGAACTTTACAAAAAGGTCTTTTCGGTCTATCCTTTTCCTGTTTTTGACCCGGCATATTTGATGTCGACGATTGAAGAAGGAAGCGTACACTATTTTGGTGTTTTCAAAAACAAGCAATTGGTGGCGGCTTCATCTGCCGAAGTGGATAGACAGGCTGGTAATGCGGAAATGACCGATTTTGCCACGCATCCCGATCATACGGGCATGAAATTGTCTGTCTTGTTACTCCGGCAAATGGAGTCAGCCATGCGTGAAAAAGGTATTCAAACCCTTTATACCATCGCACGTGCCAAATCGCCGGGCATGAACAAAACGTTTCATCGTTTGGGCTATACGTATGGCGGAATCCTGATCCATAATACCCAGATTGGTTCTTCCATCGAACACATGAATGTCTGGTACAAACCGGTGTAGTCCTCAGGCTTAATCCTGATCCAAGCATGAGCTATGTTCGTATTAGTCAGCATGGGTGCCACACATGGTTGAGAAAAATCGTTCCCGTTTACCGCATTCCCCCTTGTTGTCAGTGAAATTTGCAGGTTGGCGAAAAAACAGGGTGAATATGTACATCCTGTCTCGTATTTTAGCCTTAGCTGCGTCAGATACGTGAGGTATTGTTATATTTCACCTAAAACCTTTCATTCTTATGAATTCAGGAGTACCTAAAATTTTACTTTTTGCCTTCCTTTTGGTTGGCTATGCACGTGGTTTCTCACAGGGTATGACAGAGGCGGACAATCCGGCAAAGGAAAAATCCGGGTTTATCAACGAGTATATGTTTGCCCTGAATCGAACGGATGTACAGGATGTGAAAACGAAAAATCTGACCGGGTTCGGCTTTGGCCTCTATCACCGGCAGCAAGTCGGATCCAGGGCGGGTTCTGCTCTTTCGGGTTGTTGTAAGCGGCTTGATTTAATTTTGGGTGTTGAGTATAACCGTACCAATCAATTGCAATATGACAGTGCGGGTTCGTCAGTAAATGAGTATACGGTAGGGCTTGCAAATATTGATTTTCCACTGGGTCTTCGTTTTAATCTGGGATTGCATGATCGCCTCGGCATGTTCCTGGAAGGTGGTTTTTTTGTAAACTGGATGATCGCGATCAAAGATTCCAGGGGCAGTTTTTATTCCGGAAAGCCTGATGGTTATGCCTTCTTCCCCGGGCCCTACACGGGACTTGGCCTTGTGTATGTTGCCGGGAGCTCCAAAATCATCGTAAAGACTGACTACAAATGGAGTCCGTACACATTGTATCATTTTGGTGAGGAATATGCTGACAATAAATACGTCCGCATCGTGATAGCACTGGCCCGATAAGCCCTGATCCGTATTTTTAACGCGGTGTAGCCGCTACTTCCCGACTCTGATCCAGTCTGTTTAGGGCAATGATGCCGGACAAGAAGGGCATAATCAACGAAAGACTGTGCGGTAGCTTTCACTCAAAAGAGAGGGCTACCGCACAATCACCGCCAATATCCGGCATGCGTTATTTACTGGGTGCAGGGTTGGCAAATTCCAGCGGCGCATAGTAGATGCCGGCCTTATTCCATACACCTAATAAAGGGGCGAGGGAATTTAAAAATGCATCATAATCCTTTTGTGCAGCTGGTGTCCAGCCTACTTCGGCATAGGCCGCAATCCGGGGAAATACCTGAAAATCCATTTGTCCGTCAAATGGGATCCACTCGCCCCACATCTGGCATCCCGAGCCTATGATCTTGTGATGGTACCTGGTGTCCAGGCCTTCGGGTATTGGGTCAAAGGCATAGGCTTTGCTCAGCGAAATTTGTTGGTAGTTATAGTCTATGTAGGTGGAGGAATGGAGGGAATTGACAATGTCGTAACCGCTGGTGGCGGCTGCCTCGGCCAGTTTGATATCGCCTTTCCAGAAATGAACAACCGTCGAGCTGGCGAGCGACTGCCCGGCTTTGGTATCATTTTCATCCTGGTATTCGTGGAGGTTGTGCCCCATGATCTCGTTCCAGCCCATCATACGGCGACCTTTGGAGGCAAGGTATTGGGAAATGGTGTTGGTGAAAAAAATCTGCAGGTCGGCGGGTGAGGCCAGGTTGTTTTCCTGCATATAGGCCTGAATTTCCGCTGAGTTTTTCCAAAAATCATATTTTACTTCGTCGCCACCGATGTGAATAACCTGCGAAGGAAAAAGCGTCATCACTTCATCGAGTACGTCGGTCAGGAAGGTATAGGTTCTGGGGTTGGCCACATTGTAGACATCCTTGCCCACGCCAAACCAGATAGGCACCTGGATTTCCTGGCCGGAAGCACCCAGCCAGCTGTAGGCTGCTATGGCTGCACTGCTATGGCCGGGCATTTCGATTTCGGGGACGATCGTAATGTGGCGTTCGGCCGCATAGGCAACGATCGCTTTTATTTCATCCTGGGTATAGAAGCCCTCGTGTACCTCACCTGACTGGATGGGGCTTTTCCATTGCAGGGGGCCGATTTGTGTACTGACCCTTTTGGATCCGATCTCTGTCAGAAGCGGGTATTTTTTTATTTCGATGCGCCAGCCCTGGTCATCAACAAGGTGCCAGTGAAAGACGTTCATCTTGAGACGGGCCATTTCGTCGAGCAGTTTTTTGACCTGATCCATTCCTTTGAAATAGCGCGATTCGTCCAGCATAAAGGCACGCCATCCGAAACGTGGCTGGTCTTCGATGTGTACAAACGGCAGGGAGCGGCCCTCTGCAGTGGAGTTGGCATTGAGGGCCAGTTGGCGAAGGGTCTGAAAACCATAAAAAAGGCCGGTTTCGGTAAGGGCACGAAGCTGAATGCCCCTGGCGGTGATGTCCAACTGATAGCCTTCTTTGCCCAGGCCGGTGAGTTTGGGGTCGAGGGCAAAACCGATAAGATCCTGTTTTTCCCTGCCTGTTCCGGGAGCCAAGGTCAGATCTAGGTCGTTGGTGAGCGTAGCAAGGACGTACGACTGGAGCCGGGGCAGGTTGTCGGCAGAAAGCTTCACCTTTTCTGTCAGTATGAAAGCACCTTTTTTTACTTCATACGACGAAGGCCGTGGAATGACTGACAGGGGCTGTTGGGCGTACATCACAACGCCGGTAAGGAAAAAAAACAGGGCGAACAACCCTTTTCGCAAACTATCCGGTAGACTCATGACTTTATGATTTTATACGTTTGGCATGTAAACCTGTAAAGTACAGGAAGCCATGCCGGAAAAAACGTGCCGTGAGCCAATTTTTTGATCAGCGGTTCTATGGGTCAGGTACCGGCTGGAACCAAAAGAAAAGTGCGGGACAGGTCGTACGAAAGGGGCTCTGGTCGAACGTCTATTGGTAATACTTGCGAATGGCCCTTCGGACGATATAAAACCGGGCAATCCCAATGAGCAGGATGATGGGGAAAAGCAGAAGCATCAGGTAGCCAAGCTCCCGTACCTCAGCGAAAAACTCCAGTTTGAGGATGCTTTGCCCGGAAGCCAGAAATACAATGGATGTACGGAAATACGCCAGGAATGTCCGTTCATTGGCCAGTTTGGTACGGTCAATAGCCAACCAGTCTCTCAGGATAAGTTCTTTTTTGCTCATGTGTGGTGGAATTTGGCCAGGACCGGACGGGTATGGCTGAATCAGGGGGCAAATGTAACCAGGCAGGGGGAGATGAACGGGTTTTTTGATGCGAAAGGGTAAAAACTCCTGATAAACCAGAGGCAGGTGAGTGGCTGAAGGGCGCAAACGGATCGTCTATAGCCCCGGGCGTGGGCAGCATGCGGGCCTTTGTGCGGAGCACGGGTGTAATGGGGCTGAAGGGCGCAAATGTAGTGCTCCAACTAGCGGGACTTATGTAATTTTGCTGCCTGCCGGATCAAATGGCAGGGGATACAAACGATATGCTGTCACTAAATAACATACATCACATTGCCATCATCTGCTCGGATTACGCAGTATCACGGGCATTTTATACCGAAATCCTGGGCCTGGAAGTCATTCGCGAGACCTATCGGGAGGCGCGTGGGTCGTATAAGCTGGATCTGGCATTGAACGGGGAATATGTGGTGGAACTTTTTTCTTTTCCCGATCCCCCGTCACGGCCGTCACGACCGGAATCTGTCGGGCTGCGGCACCTGGCCTTTGCGGTTGGTGATCTGGAGGGTGCGGTACGCCATCTGGTGGCCAAAGGGATCGAGGTGGAGCCCATACGGGTCGATGAACTGACCGGAAAGCGGTTTACGTTTTTTGCCGATCCCGACGAGTTGCCCCTCGAGTTGTACGAAGGGTAAGGCGGTTGGGCTTTGGGCAAAAAAAAAGCCGTCAGTTGCGGTAGCTGACGGTCTTTTTGACGATGGATCCTTTATTCCATGATCACGGCAGGTAATCCCAGTTTTTTGTACAGGTCATTAAACGCCTTCATGTCGGTCTTGATCAGCGCATCGCGGGTATCGGCAAATTGTTTCCAGCTGGCTTTCACATCGTTCAGGCGTTCGGTGGCACCCTTTGTCAGCCTTGGATCGGCCACATCTGCATATTCCTTGAGGTTTGACAACTCGGCATTGAGCTGGTTGTGGAAGTTGATCACGTCCTGAAATGTTTTTTGGCTGGGTTGAATGAGCCGCTGTTCCCACGCCTCAATCTTGGTTACCAGGGCATGGGCTGTGTCAGTGAGTGCGCGGGCAGCTTCATTGTCTTTCAGCAGTTTCTGGTATGCCTGCAATTGGGTTTTGGCCGAGCGCATGGCACTGACGGATTCGTGGATTTCGCGAAACAGGTTTTCGACCTCTGTCAGGAATTGCTGTTGCCTGTCAAATTCGGCCTGGGTCACGTTGATCCGGGGGTCGGGGAGCAGCGTGACGGTGGTTTCGACAGCGTCCTGCCCTACGACGAGGCGCAGGGTATAATCGCCCGGCCCAACACGCGAGCCGGTATGGGTGCCATAGATAAATACCTGGTCCACGGCTGGCAGGGATTCTCGCTGAAAATCCCAGGTAAAGCGGTTAACGCCTTTTTTAGCAGGCAGGACGGCCGGTTTTGCCGGTCCTCCGGGCCAGGACTGGAAGTCTTCGGGCGCACGGTTGGTATAGGTGCGGATTACGGCACCCGATTTGTCCAATACATACAGGTTCATGTCGGCACTGTCGGCAGCCTGTGGCAGGCAGTAGTCGACGGTCACACCTTCTTTGGGATTTTGACCCAGTCCGGGAGAGGGTGTATCGGCTGAGCCTCCAAACAGGCGGTAGGTGTCTTTGGGTTTGTAGATGGCCAGCTTTGCCAGGTTGCCTTTTGATTGCTGCAGGGCCCCCAGGTCGTCCAGTATCCAGAAGGAGCGCCCGGCCGTCGCGGCTATCAGGTCATTGTCGCGTATGGTGAGGTCATTGATGGGGACGATGGGCAGGTTAAGCTGAAATTTTTGCCAGTTGGCACCATCGTTCAGGGAGATGTACAGGCCGGTTTCGGTACCGGCATAGAGCAGGCCTTTTATTTTTTTGTCTTCGCGGATCACCCGGGGAAAGGAGTACGGATCGTCCAGTCCATGGGTGATTTTGATCCAGGTTCTGCCATAATCGTTGGTTTTGAAGGCATAGGGCTTCAGGTCATTGAACTTGTAGCGCATGGCCACCACGTAGGCCGTGGCAGGATCGTGTGGCGATACTTCGATGGCATTGATGATCGATTCGGGCAGGCCGGGAGGGGTCACGTTTGTCCAGTTGGCCCCGCCATCGCGGGTCACGTGCACCAGGCCATCGTCCGAACCGGCCCAGAGTACGCCTTGTTCGTGCCCGGATTCGGTCAGGTACATCAGGGTGTTGTAATTTTCTCCTCCGGCGGCTTCATTGGTAAAGGGTTGGCCACCAGGGCCCTGTTTGCTTTTATCGTTTTGGGTAAGGTCCGGGCTGACCACTTCCCAACTGATGCCTTCGTCCTGCGACCGGAACACGACATTTCCGGCGTGGTAGATGGTTTTCCGGTCGTGGGGGGAGGTGATAATGGGGGCATTCCAGTTGAAGCGGTACCGGAAATCGGCGGGGACATTGCCCAGCGACAGTTCGGGGTATTCTTTCAGAGGTTTGTTTTCCATGGTACCGCGGACCCATTGTTCGATAATTCCCTGGTAGCAGCCGCCATATACGACCGCCGGGTTGTCCGGGTCAAAGGCCAGGTAGGCACTTTCGCAACCGGCTACGGAGTACCAGTCTTTCCAGTCTATGCCCTGGCGATTGGTGCGGGAGGCAATGGCAATGGCCGAATTATCCTGCTGGCCCCCATACACGTGGTAGGGCACCTGGTTGTCGGTGATCACGCGGTAAAATTGTGCGGTCGGCTGTTGCTGTTGCGACGACCAGCTTTTGCCTCCGTTCAGGCTGACGTTGGCCCCTCCGTCGTTGGAGTTCACCAGGTATTGGTTGTTTGCCGGATTGATCCAGAGGTGGTGGTTGTCGCCATGGGGTACGGCT